>CAMDKB010000398.1 GCA_945901195.1 Rhizobium sp. Q54 | reverse complement strand
ATCCCTGAACCCAGATTTCGATTCAAATTCGCTGCAAGGCGCTCTAGCCTTGTATACAAAGCTACAAAGCAAAGACCGTGCCACAGCTGCCCCGTCCGGCTAACCGTTCGCTCAACGTTACTCAGCAGTGAAGGGCGGCTTTCAAAATTCGTAATTTTCGAGAAGCCCCGTCAATTGTGAAATTCAGCACTCGCGCAAGCCTGCCCCTGATCACCAAATCTTGCGCTTGCCCTTGGTGCTGTAGGGATTGTCGCCGGCACGGCGGGATATGCGCAAGGGTACGCCGGGCAGATCAAAAGTTTCGCGCAGGCTGTTGATCAGAAAGCGCTCGTAGCTGCGAGGCAGTTCGTCGAGTTGGTTGCCGAAGATGATGAAATGCGGTGGCCGGGCCTTGGGCTGGGTCATATAGCGCAGGCGAATGCGGCGGCCGGACACGGCGGGCGGTGGTGTGCGCTGGGTCGCGTCGGCCAGCCAGCGATTGAGCTTGGATGTGGAAATCCTGCGGTTCCAGGTCGCGTGCACCGCCATGACAGCGCGCATCAGTCCCTCAAAGCCATCGCCCGTGCGGCCAGAAACCGGGACAACCGGCGTTCCCCGCAATTGCGGCAACAGACGCGTCGCCTCTTCGCGCAGGGTGGTCAGCACGTTGTTGCGATCGTCGATCAGGTCCCATTTATTGACGGCTATCACCAGCGCCCTGCCCTCGCTCTCCACGAGGCTGGCGATAGTCAAATCCTGTTTTTCGAAGGGAATGGTGGCGTCGAGCAGGAGGACAACAACTTCAGCGAATTTCACTGCCCTTATGGCGTCGGCGACTGCGAGCTTTTCCAGTTTTTCCTGAATGTTGGCGCGTTTGCGCAAGCCCGCCGTATCGAAAATCTTCATCTGGCGATCATTGCCGTCAGGCTGTTTCCAGGTGAAATCGACGCTGATGGAATCGCGCGTGATGCCCGCCTCCGGTCCGGTCAGCAAGCGGTCTTCACCCAGCAGGCGATTGATCAATGTGGACTTCCCGGCATTGGGCCGGCCGACGACGGCGATCCGCAGGGGCTTTGTAACGTCAAGCTCGGTGCCGTCCTCATCGTCACCAAAAACCGGCCGCTCCTCGTTCTCTTCCTCGGCGATTTCCGCCAGCGCCGTTTCAGCGGGCAAGGCTTCGCGAATGGCCTCATAGAGATTGGCAAAACCATCCCCATGCTCGGCAGACAGGGCCACGGGCTCTCCAAGGCCAAGATTGAACGCTTCAAAAGCCCCGGATTCGCCCTGTTTTCCTTCAGCCTTGTTGGCGATGAGGATGATCGGCTTGCCGGCGCGGCGGACCAGAGAGGCAAAGTGCCTGTCCACCGGCGTGATGCCGGTTCGGGCGTCGATCATGAAGAAGATCGCATCTGCCAGGCCTATGGCCGCCTCGGTCTGTGCGCGCATGCGGCCCGTCAGGGATTCAGCATCGCCTGTCTCGAGGCCCGCTGTATCGACGATGGTGAAGGTGAGGTCGCCGAGGTGCGCTTCGCCCTCGCGGCGGTCGCGGGTGACACCGGGCTGATCGTCAACAAGCGCAAGCTTCTTGCCGACGAGGCGATTGAACAGTGTCGACTTGCCCACATTGGGGCGGCCAATGATGGCGATGGAAAAATGCATGCCCTCCCATATCGCGGGAATGGGCCGGAACGAAGAGTTATTTCAAAAAATGCTTATTTTGCCGGTTTGCCGGCAGCTACCAGAGCCTGCAAGGTCGTGGCGCGCTGGCGCACGGAGCCCGGGGATTGCGCGTCGATGATGATGTTATCGAGCCATTTGGAGGCCATATCGTAGTCTTCGACCCTGAAAGCTGCGAGCGCCAGAAGCTCGCGCGCCGTGTGGCGATAAACACCGTCAGCTCCTGCCAGAGGCTCGAGGCGCTTGCGAGAGTCCTCAAGACTTGCCGTATCGATGGCGAGAATGGCGGCGCGAAGGCGCGCGAGATCGCGAAAGTTCTTGTCAACAGTCGCGTCCGCACCGATCGCTTCGAAAAGTTTCACGCCCTCTTCGCTTTTCTGGCTGCCGGCTTCTGCGGCGGCTCGCAGCCGCGCCAGAACGGCGTATCCGCCCTCGCTACTCCGCGCCAGGGCGCCAAAAGCAGCTTCCGCCTCTTCTTTCTTGCCCTGCTGGCTGAACTGGAGCGCGGCTTCAAACTTGGCGCCCGCCTCTTCGGCGGCAATTCGGCGCTGATAATCCCAATATCGGTAGCCTCCCGTGGCCAGAACGATGACAACGGCAAACACAATGATCCAGTTCTGGTATTTGCTCCAGAATTCCGCTGCCTTGTCGCGGCGGATGTCTTCATCGACTTCACGAAAGATATCGGCCATGTCCGTTCCGAATAGCTTCCGGCCTATAGCCGGGCTGATTTTACCCCGTGGGGATTGAGCAGCAGCGGTTAGCACGGCGCGCCGGGAAACGCGAGAGGCCTCAATCGGCAAGCCGACCGTTCCCGCCGACGCCGGTCCCTATAAGCCTTGTACACGAACAGGGACCGGCCCCTCGCAGGCCGGTCGTCTTGAAAATAGACCCTCAGGGCAAATCAGACCCCCTTGTGCTCTTCGACCAATTTGGCGATCTGATCCAGCAAATGCAGGCGCTTTTTCCGCTCCACCTCCATAGCCTCGTCGGCTGCCGGCTCGACATTCGTTTCCATGCGATGGATCAGCCGGTTGACCTGATGATAGTCCTCCGCAAGCCGGACAAAATGGCTGTTATGCACTTTCAGATCGTGCAGAATTGCTTTGGCATTGGGAAACATTTCGTCGAGTTCGTTGGGGGTATTGCGATTGTCCATTAAGCTTTTGCTCCCGATTTATACCAAGGGCAGTTTCGATTGACCCATGATCAATCAAAACATCCGGCGCATCAGCGCCGACGCGCTTACGCGCTTGTCAAAACGATGAGTAAAGCCTCACCGCCACTGGTATTACAGGCGAAGCATAGGGGCACCTTTGCGCGCGGCCCTTGATCCGCGTCAATCGTCAGAACCGCGAAAATTCAAAGCCCCAAAGCGCGCTCGGCCCAACCGACGACAGTTCTGCTGTTCAGAAAATTGATGACCTGCGTTTCCGCGTGCGCGTTATCTGCGCCTGTTGCTGTCGCGACAATGACATCGCACCGGTCATTGAAGGCGATTGAAAGGAACTTCGCGGGCACTTGCCGCGCCGAATAGATCCGACTTCGACCTTTCATGTGAGCAACGGCAATCTCGCGCCCGGTCTGCAGCGGCTTGATCGTGGTATCGACAAGATCGAGATCACCGACACGCTCGAGCTCTTCATCATCGGAAACGCCTGTGGCACAATTGCAAAAGCCGATTTTCGCGCGAAACGTAACACGAATGCCCTGGCAATCTCCGGACGTGCACTCATAGGCCTTCCCGGCGGGATATTGATCTCGGGCAAGAGGCCAGCCCGTTTCCCGCCAAAGGGCGCTGGTTACGGCCGGACTTCCGGTGCGGCTGTAATAAATGCCGCCTGCCGCAGCCGCCACGGCCAAAACAGATGCAAACACCCATACTCCCGTTGCGGCCCGTCCAGTCACATGTCCATCCTGAAGTTATTTGCCCATGAACCTGGCAGCAGCGGCCAGGACAGGCCTGTCCGACTTTACCCCCGCGGAAAGTTCGAGCAATTTGCCGTAGTAGGTCTTCGCCTTCGCGCTATTTCCCAGCTTTTCGGCAGCTTGCGCGGCGCCTGCGTAAGCATTGAAGCGATTGGGCTCCTTGACGAGGGTCGCCTCGAAGGCAGCCAAAGCTTCTTTCGCCATTCCGTTTTCCATGAGCATGACCCCATAGAGCTCGCGAGCAGGCGCCAATGGACCTGGCGTGACCGGCGACTTGTCGGTTTTATCCTCGGCATCCGCTGCGCCCGCCAGCGCTTTCAATGCCTCACCGGCTTTGCCTTCTGCCGATAGAACCCAGGACGTCGCCACCTGCCGCTGGATATCGATGATCTGAGCCCAGTATGGATCTTTGGCCTTCAACATCTTGTCGCTCAACTCGACCAGCTTGGCGATGTCTTCCCTTGCAGCATCCAGCTTTCCTGTTTTGGCTGCGCCAAGCGCCCGTGCAAAATGGGTCATGGCCTCGGTGAAGGCGAAGGGACTTGGGATTACCTGCAGTTCAGCAGCCCGCTGCCAATCGCCTCGCTCGACCTGATACCGGGCAGGACTGGCTGCGGCTGCGAAAAAACCTCCACGCTGCTTGTATTGTTTTACTTCAGGGCTCTTCTAAAAACATGAATTTTTGCGTGGCGTCATAGTCAAAATGATGGGACAGGCGGGGCGAAATTGTTTTTCCCGAGCCGGGGATGATTTCGTAGTTGGTTTTCCCTAGGTCACAGCGCCACTCCTTCTAACTACCCATTTTT
>CAMDKB010000397.1 GCA_945901195.1 Rhizobium sp. Q54 | reverse complement strand
ATCGTTGCAGACTGCAATTACAGCATCTGCTGATCGAAGTTTCAGGGCGAGAATCGAGAGAATGGGCAGTGGAGGGTTTAATGTGGGGGGCGAGCAGAGCGGGCATATCATTCTCAGCGATCACGTCACGACGGGTGATGGTATCGTCTCGGCCTTGCAGGTGCTTGCGGCGGTCCATCGGGCCAACAAGCCGGCAAGCGAAATCTGTCATCGCTTCGAAAAAATTCCGCAGATTCTGCGCAACGTTAAATTGCCGCGCAAGCCAAGCCATGAAGAGATAGCAACGATCAGCCGCGTTTCCTTGCCCCGTCTGGGTAACATGGGCAGACTGCTGGTTCGGCCTTCGGGGATTGAAGATTTTTTTCGCATCATGGCTGAAGGGGAACATAATGACGTCGTAGAAGGTGTGATCGATGATATCACTTCGGAGCTTCATCGTGTGTCTGCCATTGCTGCATAGGCGCGGGTCACGTTAACGGCATTGTTCAAACTTATCGACATCCGGTCGGTTCATCAAATTAACGCGGCAGTTATGGAATCAAACCAAGCCTGCCGCGTCAGCGATTGTTCATCTGCTATCACCGAACCTCAGCGTATTTCTTTTCAAAATCCCAGACCTCCTGGAAGCCCAGGAGTTGGCTGAACTCAGCGAATGGGTAGAGATCAACGCTGGCGCTTGTTTCGCCATTCTTCAGCAAGTCGCCATAGGCGTTGCGAAGCGCAGCGCCCGCGGCCAAAAATCCGATGGTGGGATGGATTGCAACCGAGTAGCCCATCTTGTGCAAAGTGCTGGCGGCGAGCAAAGGCGTACGCCCGCCGTTGACCATATTGGCAAAGAGCGGGGCATTGATTGCCTGCGCGATGGCCTGCATCTCTTCAACGGATTCAGGAGATTCAATGAAGACTATATCCGCGCCTGCCTTGGCAAAGGCCTGGCCACGGCGGATGGCTTCATCGAGGCCCAGTGCAGTGCGGGCATCCGTACGGGCGATGACAAGGAAGTCGTTGCTTTGCCGACTATCAACTGCGACCTGGATCTTGCGCAGCATGTCGTCCAGGGGTACGACGCGGCGGTTGGGCGTGTGGCCGCATTTTTTCGGGAATTCCTGATCCTCGATCTGGATCGCCGTTACGCCGGCGGCTTCATAGCCTTGCACAGTATGGCGCACATTGAGCAGTCCGCCATAGCCGGTATCGGCGTCGGCGATGACGGGCGTTGTGGTGCGCTTCACAATTTGTCCTATGCGCTCCACCATGTCGCGATAGGTTGCGATGCCTGCATCCGGCAAGCCTAGATAGGAGGCCACTGTGCCATAGCCGGTTACATAAAGCGCCTTGAAGTTCATCGTATCTGCAATCAGGGCGGAAATCAGATCAAACACGCCCGGGGCGAGAATGAATTCGCCGTTCTTCAAGGCTTCTTTCAATTTGGGATCAGCCATTGTTCTATCTCTCTGTGGTTCAACCTGATTTGATCGCCAGTGTTGATCAAATTGGCGCAGTGTTTCCTTATCTAAATCATTTCGCCGGGGGTATGTCCACTTCACTGCGGACGTGATTTGAGGGGTCTTCGCAGGTATGCTATTGGCGCGTTGAATTGATCCTCCGGCTCGTTCACGATAGGCCGTTGTCTCTAGCCGGGGGCATCTGCCCGTCTGGTTCTCACCCCTTGGTATATGCGTGAACATGGCTGCTCCCGATATCGATTGTCTTGTGATTGGCGCTGGCGTTGTTGGTCTTGCTACGGGCCGGGCTCTGGCGCGCGCTGGCCGTGATGTCATCATTGTCGAACGCGAGGCTGCAATCGGGCAAGGCATCTCTGCGCGCAACAGCGAAGTCATCCACGCGGGTATTTACTATCCGCGGGGTTCGTTGAAAGCGCAGTTTTGCGTGGAGGGGCGCGATCTGTTGTATGATTTCTGCGCAAACTACAATGTGTCCCACCAGCGTTGCGGCAAGATCATCGTTGCGACGGACGCCGCGCAGGAAGCGCAATTGCTTGCCTTGCGCGAACGGGCGATTGCCAATGGCGTCAGCGATCTCAGATTGCTGGATAAGGCGGCCCTGAGCGGACTTGAGCCGGAACTTTGTGGGGTTGCCGGTCTCCTCTCGCCGTCTACGGGGACCGTCGATGCGCACGGTTATATGCTGGCGCTGCTCGGCGATTTTGAAGCGCACGGTGGTCAGTTGGCCCTGCGCACGCCATTTCTTTCTGCGCGTCGGGTCGATGGAGGTCTATGCGTACAGACGGGGGGAGAGGATGCCAGCGAGATCGTGGCGGCGCATGTGGTGCTGGCGTCAGGTCTGAGCGCACCGTCCCTGGTTCGAAAGTTTGCTGGCATTTCTGAAGGTAATTTGCCGACTGCGCATTTTGCCAAAGGCAATTATTTCTCACTTTCAGGCAAATCCCCGTTTTCCCGGCTGGTCTATCCGGCGCCCGAGCCCGGCGGCCTTGGTGTTCATCTTACGCTTGATCTTGCCGGGCGCGCGCGATTTGGTCCTGATGTGGAATGGCTGGATGTTGCCGACGAAAGCGCTATCGACTACCGCGTCGATCCTGATCGCTCCGAGCGCTTCTATGCAGCCATCCGCCGCTATTGGCCCGCGTTGCGCGACGGCGATCTCGTTCCCGATTATTCCGGAGTACGACCCAAGATTGCCACTGCGGGCACGCACGATGCTGATTTCACGATCATGGGGCTGGATCAGCATGGCGTTGAAGGCCTGACAGCGCTGCTGGGTATCGAAAGCCCAGGACTCACATCATCGCTCGCGATCGGCAAGTATGTGGCTCAATTGATCGGCGACTAAGGCGGGCAAGGCTGGCGATATTGGCGAATTTCTGACGTGGTTTGTTTCTCCTTGCTTGCAATCGGGCGAGGGCTGGCGCAGATGGGCTTGGACAGACGTGGAGACGATTATGAGTGAAGCATCCATCGAATATTCCAGCGCAGGCGGCGTGGCGGTTCTGACCATAAACCAGCCGGCCAAAATGAATGCGATGACTTATGACATGTGGCTGGCGGTGCCCGAATGCATAGCGCGTGCGGAAGCTGATCGCGATGTTCGTGTCATCGTTATTACCGGTGCTGGAGAAAAGGCATTCTGTGCCGGCGCGGATATTTCGCAGTTTGGTGAGAAGCGCACTGGCGAGGAGGCTGTCAAAGCCTATGAGATGGCCGTTACTTCGGGCATGAAAGCCATCAGCGATGCGAAAAAGCCAACGGTGGCGCGCATTCGGGGTTTTGCATTTGGCGGCGGAATGGCGCTGGCGATGTGTACTGATTTGCGAATTGCTTCGGACAATTCGAAATTCCGCATCCCGGCTGCGCGGCTTGGCCTCGGCTACGCATTTTCCAACATCGAGGCGCTTGTACACCGCATCGGCCTGGGACCGACGAGCGATCTGCTGCTGACAGCGCGCATCGTTGACGGGACTGAAGCGCAGCGCCTTGGCATCGTCAACAAGATGTGGACTGGCGATGTTTTTGAGGCGGAAGCTGATGCCTATATTGGCGCTATTGCAGGCAACGCGCCCTTGACCCTGGCTGCCGTGAAAAAGGCCTTGACCGAAACAGCCAGGGCGCATGGCGATCGTGATCGCAAGGCTGTCGATGAATTGGTTGCGGTCTGTTTCCGTAGTGCTGATTACAAGGAAGGCCAGGCGGCCTTCAAGGAAAAGCGCGCGCCTCAGTTCAAGGGCGAGTGACACAAAACGTCGCTTCAATCCATAAAAAAAGGCCCGGCATGTACCCCATTAAGCGGTGAGCGCCGGGCCATTTTGCAGCATTTTGGGGCGGGCTATTTCAGCATTGTCTGTGGCAGCCACAGGGCGATGGCCGGGAAGATCACCAGCAACGCCAGTTTGATGAAATCAGCATATACGAATGGCAAGACGCCGCGATAGACGGTGCCCAGGGGAACGTTCTCGCCGGTGATACTTTTCAGCACGAAAAGATGGATGCCAAACGGCGGCGTAATCAGCCCGACTTCCAGCACGATGAGGTTGATGATGCCCCACCATACCAGATCATAGCCCATGGCCAGGATCACAGGCGTTACGATAGGAATCGTAACGAACATGACCGTATTGGAATCCATGATCGCACCGAGAAACAGATAGACGACCAGGATCATCGTCAGAATGACGAGGGGCGGGACGGGCAGGTTTTTCACACTTTCGGTCAATTGTTGCGGCAGGCCCGTGACACCCATGGCGAAAGTGAACAGCAAAACGCCTGTAATGATAAGGGGCACTTCTAAAAACTCTTCGCGAATTTAACTAGCTGTGATTCACTATGCTTCATTGACGATTTGAATCGGAGCGCTCCTTATGCCCAAGCAAGCCGGCTTATTTGATCGCGCGGATCGGACAGCCAAACTATTGAGAACTCGTGAT
>CAMDKB010000396.1 GCA_945901195.1 Rhizobium sp. Q54 | reverse complement strand
AATGGCGTGATGGAAGGCGGCACAATCTCCCGCGTCGAAGAGACCCGGAATCGGGATTTCGCAGGTATCCCTACGGCGTGGGCCGCCTGGCATTGGGCATTGAGTGTTCGATAGACTTCGGAGGAGTGGCTCGATGATCGTGTCCACTTATTTGAAGTGGACACTACCGCGATGACGACAAGCGAAGATCATGACCAGACGCTCATCCGGCGCAAACGTCGATCGTGGACGCACGAGGACAAGCGCCGGTTCGTCGAGGAAAGTCTGGAGGGAGACGCCTCGGTCGCTGAAGTCGCGCGTCGCCATGATCTCAACGCCCATCAACTCTTCGCCTGGCTGCGACAGTTTAAGCTCATTCCGAAGAGTTTTCACAGGGCCTGCTTCAATTAAGCAATATGCTTGAACGTCCTGAACTGGAATCTCTGCACGGCCCCCATGGGGTAGCGTGTTCGTGTCGGCGACTATCAATGAGGACGAACCCCTCACCCCAGAGCGCCCAAAGACTTTTCGCGCTGTGGCGGGTCACAGGTAGGGCCGCTTGCCCTTTTCGGGGCCATCAAGCGCAAACGTGCCCATGATTACGTGTCCACCGATATGCAGGCTCTGCCTCAAGCGCTCGATGTATGCACGCTGTCTACTCCCCGTTCAGGAAGTGAAACGCGGCGCGGTCATTCCAAACGTCATAAAGCTGTGGCGGCTCCCACCCGGAAGCGTCATAAACAATCCACTTCACCCGACTGTCCGCATCCCACAGCCGTGCACGCCCTACGTTCCAAGCCTCGGCCGAAAGTTCGAGCAGGAAATTATCTTTGAAGCCCTCGGCCAAAAGAGCATCAACGAGCCGCAAAGCGCCGCCCCAAGTTAGAGGATAACCTTGAAATCTCTACAGAATTTACGCCTTGCACCGGACACCTCCGGCTTCATGTGACACCCTAATTTGTTGTCCATCAATCCGGCAGCAGGCTAATTCGATATCCAATCCGTTTTGTTAGGTTTATATCTGGTTTCGTGTACAATCTGCTGAGTCTTCAGATAATTGAGCGAGCGCATGACCATGAATGACACTTCAGATGGAAGCGGTGACGATTCCACGCTCCCTGCTTCATCAAGGATTCGGGCCCGGATTGAGCGGTCAAAAAAGAGATTCAACGCAAATGATAATATTGCTGAGTTTATTGAACCTGGGGAACTTGACGAATTGTTCGATGAAGTCGCATCGAAAATGGATAGTGTTCTAAAGAGCCTGGTGATTGATACATCTAGCGATCACAATACGCTTGAAACCGGTCGTCGCGTAGCCAAAATGTATTTGAATGAGGTTTTTCGGGGTCGCTATGTATCTCCGCCGCCTGTAACAGAATTTCCAAATGCTGAGGGCCTCAACGAGTTGATGATTGTAGGGCCAATAACTATTCGGAGCGCCTGCAGTCATCATTTCTGTCCAATTATGGGTCGGATCTGGATAGGCATTATGCCAAACCAACACTCCAATCTCATAGGTTTGTCGAAATATGCCCGGTTGGCAGACTGGATCATGAGCCGTCCGCAGATTCAGGAAGAAGCCATTATCCAGCTGGCTGAGTTATTAATGAACAAAGTTAGTCCAGATGGTTTGGCAGTGGTCATGGAAGCGGATCACTTTTGCATGCATTGGCGAGGCGTGAAGGATACTGAAGCGAAAATGATCAACAGTGTAATGCGGGGAAGCTTTCTCAAAGACCCCGCATTGCGACGGGAGTTTCTTTCTCTCATCACGAAACAGAATTGAGGCCGCCATGCTCGTCCAATGTCTCTATGCCAGCCGTCCATCTGCTAAACTTACTTCCAACCAAATCGATGTCATTCTGGAGCAATCCCGCCGTAACAACCCGCTACTCGGCTTGACTGGCATTCTCTGCTTCACTGATGACGTTTTCATTCAGCTGCTCGAAGGCGGGCGTGACGAGGTTTGCGAATTGTTCAATAGTATTATTCGCGATGACCGTCACAGGGATGTGCGAATTCTGGTCTTTGAAGAGATCGGGCAGCGCCGCTTTGGCAATTGGACAATGGGACAAGTTGATATTTCGAAGATCAATCCCGGTTTGCTGTTGAAATATTCGGAGAAGCCTCGTCTCGACCCATTCTCTTGTTCTGGCCAAGCTACAATGGCGCTGATTCAAGAGTTGGTTTCTTCGGCAGCGATTATCGGGCGTAGTGGTTGACAGCAAAATTAGGTTCAAGCTTGGGCACCGGAATAATTAGCCCGCCGCCAATCCAAGCCGGTGGCCGGAGCGGATCTCTAATTAAGCTGTCCGATTTGGGCGAAGAAGTCAGACGTCTAAAAACATTTGCTAAGGTACAAGATGCCGCGAGTGCTGATTATCGGAGCGAGTAAAGGCATTGGTTTGGAAGCGACACGTCAAGCCCTTGATGCCGGTCATCAAGTTCGCGCATTGGCTCGTTCTGCTAATAGCATAGATCTGTCAAATCCGGAGCTTGAGAAAATACAGGGAGATGCGCTGAACGTCAAGGACGTGGGAGCCGCGCTGCAAGATGTAGATGTCGTCATTCAGACCCTTGGCGTGGGACTGGGTGACCTTTTTCAACCCGTGAGTCTCTTTTTCGACGCGACCCGAGTCCTGGTCGCTGCGATGACATCTCAAGGCGTAAAGCGTTTGATCTGTGTCACGGGCTTTGGCGCAGGCGATAGCCGCTCAAGCATTGGATGCCTGCAATGGATCCCTTTCCGAGTGGCTTTCGGCCGTGCCT
Source organism: Rhizobium sp. Q54 (assembly GCA_945901195.1). Lineage (GTDB taxonomy): Bacteria > Pseudomonadota > Alphaproteobacteria > Rhizobiales > Beijerinckiaceae > Terripilifer. Next base: position 1,660 of record CAMDKB010000396.1, on the reverse strand, counting down.
ATGACGACAAGAGCGAACAGGAACGTTTGATCAAGGAAAGCTTGCTCGATTGGACGATCGTACGGCCGGGCGTATTAACCAACGGCGCGAGGAGCGGCAGCTATAGGGTTCTCGAAACCGCTTTGGAATGGCGGAACGGAATGATATCGCGCGCAAACGTTGCCGACTTTCTAGTGCGGCTGGTCGATGATCGATCTTATATCCGTAAGGCTCCGGTCCTGGTTAGTTGAAGATTCGAACTTGAGGAGTTACGCGTGCAAGCCAACCCAGCCCAATCAACTGTATATTATGACGGCACCTGCCCTTTGTGTCGGGCGGAGATCGCGCACTATCGCGGCGCGGACCGTGGTGCGGCGCTTTGTTTTGTCGATGTCTCGGAAAGCAACGCGGGTCTTCCCAACAGCCTTTCCCGGGAGCAAGCGATGGAGCGCTTTCATGTTCAGGCCGCTGATGGACAACTGCTCTCTGGCGCAGCAGCCTTCGTCGAAGTATGGAGTCGATTGCCAAAATGGCGCTGGGCGGCGCACGCTGCAGCCCTGCCGCTAGCAATGGCCGCGCTTGAGCGGGGATACCGCCTATTTCTCCCGGCTCGTCCCTTCATCTCAAGCCTTTTCAGCAAACTGCGGGGACTTCTCAGACCTGCCAATTCAGGGCGACGCGAGTGACAGGGGCATTTTCATCATCAATGGAGCATGAGTTCAGTAATAGCCTCTGCTCGTTTCCCCGGCCGGGTATTGCTATTGTCTTTGGTGCCGGCGGCGGCATCGGGCGCGCGTTAGTAGAAGCGTTGCGATCTTCAGACCGCTTTGAGCAAGTGATTAGTTTCAGTCGTACCACTGTGCCTTCGATCGACCTGCTCAACGAGGCAACTTTGGAGAGCGCCGCATCGTTCGCTTCGGCCATAGGTGACATCCGGCTCGTGATCGACGCGACAGGCTTTCTCCATGACGATCTCCAGGCGCCGGAGAAGAGCTGGCGGCAACTCGATCCAGCCCAACTCGCGCGGGCGTTTGCATTGAATGCCATTGGCCCCGCTTTGATTATGAAACATATCCTTCCCCGCCTGCCGCGACTAGGCAAAGCTGTTTTCGCGACCCTGTCCGCGAGGGTTGGGAGCATCGGCGATAATCAGCTTGGCGGCTGGTACGCGTATCGCGCTTCTAAGGCGGCACTGAACCAACTGGTGCGAACGGCCGCAGTCGAATTGGCGCGTCGAGCACCCGACGCTCTTTGTATCGCGCTACATCCTGGAACTGTGGCCACGCCACTATCGGCTCCATTCGCTGCGACTGGCCTCAAAATCCATACGCCTGAGCAGACAGCAGCCTATTTGCTCGCAGTGGTCGATGGCCTCACTTCAAAGGCAAATGGCGGATTCTTCGACTGGCGCGGCCAGCCTGTGCCCTGGTAACGCCATGGGCAAAATGCGCAAGAAAGTGGATCTACCGGCCAAGCGCTGCGCCTGTTGCAGTCGCCCCTTCACATGGAGAAAGAAATGGGCACGAGACTGGGAGAATGTCAGATACTGCTCGCGCCAGTGCCAAAGAGCTAAGCAGCCATTGTCTTAACACAGAAAGGACGCACAGCATGAGTGTGCTTAGGCGACGCCCAAGAACAACCGCTTCATATTTGTAGTTTGGCGCACCTCGGCGCGATTGTG
>CAMDKB010000395.1 GCA_945901195.1 Rhizobium sp. Q54 | reverse complement strand
ATCGCCGCCCGCACCTTCGGCGTCGTCGTTGCTTGGCTGTGAAGTTGGATCAACATGCCCGAACCCCGCTTCGAATGTCCCTCAGGATCGATCTTGCCATGAAAAAAGCAGAGCGACGAGGGTCTATGTGATCATCCGGGATGGCACACTTAACCTCATTCACAAACACGGAAAATGTGGCGGCTGCAAGGGGACGATATTCCGCCCGCCGCACAAACGATCACTTTTGCGCGGTTTTTTCCGATAAAGCGCGCGCGCCAAGGCGGGTGAGCGCAGCGCGCAGGGCATCGTCTTCGACACCTGATGCAATCTTCGCCGCGGCATCGATGAACTCTGGTGCTGGCGGCAGCGGTGGTTTGCGCTTCTGGGTCCGCCGGCGCACCGGGCCCTGCCGGATGATGATGCGCCCGACGCAGCGCCAACCCAGGCGGGCGTTGATCCGCTCAATGATCAACGGCGCAACGTGCTGAAACTCCAGCGCGAATGCGCCTTCCACCTGCAAGACAAGATTGGCCGGATCCGGCGGTTGATCCGGCGGACGGTTGGGCGCGCGGGCCTGCCATTGCAAGCGCTGGGGTTCGCTGACGGAAGCCAGCCGCTCGCCAGCGATCTCCTGCCAGTTCACCAGAATGTCCGACTGGCCAAACCCGGCCTTGGCCGCCATTGGGTCGATAGCATGCCGGGTGAGATCACCGAGGGCGCGGACAAAGGGTTTGCGGGGCGGAGCCATAGGCACAGACTAGCACGAATGAGAAGAAGTGCAGCGGGGGGATGCGGATTTCACACTTTCCCCGAAAGCGCCCAGAGCTGCGCCCTGCTATGCCTCTGCTATCACCGCAATGACTTTCCGCATCAAACTGGGCAGAGCCTCATCATCAAGTTTGTTTTCGGGCACAAAGCGCGCGCCTTCCGGCGCGTTGGCACTTGCCTTCACTTGCGCGACATAAACATCCAGTTTCAGCGCAAAGTGGGTGAAGACATGCTCGACCTGCCGCATCTGCTTTTTCCACGCGGCTTTAACCGGCGCATGGTTCAGCGCCTGCGCCTGATCAAAATCGGCGCTCCATAGTGTGCCGGGAAATTCTGTCATGCCGCCGAGCAGACCACGCGGCGGACGGGTGCGCAGGAGAACATGTCCATCGGCGCGGCGCAGGTAAAAAACAGCGCCCAATCGCTGCGGCCTCTGTGTTTTGGCGGCGCGGCGGGGAAAGGTTGCAGCATCTCCGACCTTGAACGCGGCGCAGTGCGCATTCAGCGGACACAGCGAACAGGCGGGATTTTTCGGCGAACACAGGGTTGCGCCAAGGTCCATCATCGCTTGTGCAAAATCACCGGCGCGAAGCTGCGGCGTTATTTCAGCTGCGCGAGCGCGCATTTCCGTTTTTGCTGCAGGCATTGGCGTTTCAATGCGCCAGAGCCGCGCCACCACCCGCTCCACGTTGCCGTCAACCACGACAGCGCGCCGGCCGAAGGCGATCGCGGCGATGGCCGCCGCCGTATAGGGTCCGATGCCCGGCAATTTGCGCAAGGCCTCTTCGTCGCCGGGAAAAATCCCGCCATGCTCCCCCGCGACCGCCTTTGCGCACGCATGAAGATTGCGGGCGCGCGAATAATAGCCAAGACCGGCCCAGGCCTTCATGACCTCCTCAACGGGCGCAGCCGCCAGCGCGCCCACATCCGGCCACCGGTTCAGGAATGCCTCATAATAGGGCTTTACTGCCGTCACCGTCGTCTGCTGCAGCATGATCTCGCTGAGCCAGACGGCGTAGGGATCGGGAATCTGACCTGGTAATGCTCGCCAGGGAAGCGCGCGGCGATGGCTATCATACCAGGCCAGAAGCAGACTTGCGCAAGTTTCAGGCGGCGGCGCTCTGTCTTTGGGCTTTGCAGCCTTGCGTGTGCGGGTTAGCATAGGTCAATATCCAGCGCCCACCGGGGCATGAGAACAGGGGTTATCCATGCACAATAGCCATATTCCACCTGATGTCGTCGAGCGGGTTATCAAACGGCGCGGCAAGGAACACATTCACGATGATCTCATGCCTTCCAAGACGGCCTTGATTGTGGTGGACATGCAGAATGCGTTCATGCCTATCCCTGTCGCTCATGCGCCCTGTGAGATGGCGCCCAAAATCGTGCCGCAGATCAACAGGCTTGCCCAGGCGGTGCGCGCCACCGGCGGTGTTGTGGTCTGGATCCAGACAGCCTGCACGCCGGGCGACAAGATCACCTGGTCAAACGCGCACAAGATCGTCAGCCACGAGCGCGCGCTGATGCGCTTTGCTGCACTGGAGCGCGGCTCGGAAGGCTATGCGCTCTGGCCGGAAATGGACGCGCACCCGGACGACATCTACGTGGAAAAGCACCGCTTCAGCGCCTTCATTCAGGGCTCCAGCGATCTTGACGGCATCCTGCGCGAGCAGGGCGTGGACACTGTCCTGATTACGGGCACAGTGACAAACGTGTGCTGCGAGTCTACGGCGCGCGACGCGATGATGCTGAACTACAAGGTGGTGATGGTGAGCGACGGCAATGCTGCCGACAATGACGAAGAACATAACGCTTCATTGCGCGCGATCTATCTGACCTTCGGCGACGTGATGGATTCCAACCTGATCATCGACCTGCTGAAACGGCGCAGCAATGTGCGCACGGCGGCGGAATAAACAAACGCGCGAAGGGGCACAACGACAGCTCCGTTCGACGTGTAGCGCTTCTTGAACGAAAGTCCAGGAGCGCAGTTGATGAATTGTTTTATCCATCGCGAATTGCCCGCCATCGGCGTTTGCAAGATTTGCTCAAAGGCGGTTTGCGCGGAATGCGCGCTCGAAGGCGAGCGCGCCATAACATGCTCGCCCATTTGTAGTGAGGAATCCCAGCGGTTCCAGCAGATGAACAAGCGCGCCTTCAAAATTTACGGCATCGGTGAAAAGCCCCGTGGCCTGCCACTGACTGTCACTGCGCCGCTGCTTATGAGCGGCATTCTGACATGCGCCGCCGGGGTGGGATATTGGCTTGAACCGCACATGCTGTTTGTGCCTGCCATTTTCATGTTGATGGCATGCGGCGTCGGGCTTGGCGCATACCTCGCCTGGCGCAAATACAAGGAGAATGGTTTAAACGTTTGATCGCACTCTCGAGCCATGTATGTTGCGGCACAGGACAGCTCCGCACCGGAAACTACACATGCTCGCCGCACCAGACGCCGCCACTATAGCTTTCCTCAAGACACTCCCCTCGGGTATTGTCTGCGATGCGTTGGGACGGCTCGGGCTATCAGGTTTTACGGACGGTCTTTATCCCATCAGGAATGATACGAAGATGGCGGGCCGCGCGCGCACAGTGCAATTTGCGCCCCGGCGAGGTGTGGGAAATGCGGATTTCAACATCTACCGCTACATCCGCTCGCTCGACAAAGGCGATATTCTCGTCATCGCGACAGATTGCAGCAACAGCTGGATCTACGGGGAGAACATGGCGCATGAGGCGCATTATCACGGGCTTGCCGGCATCGTCGCCGATTGCATGGCGCGTGATGGCCAGGAACTGGAGAGCATGAATATTCCTTGTTATGCGCGTGGTCTTGCAGTGCGGCCGCCCGCATTCCAATTCGTCGCCACTGATGTGCCGGTTTCCCTTGCGGGCGCGCAGGTGCATCCGGGAGATATGATGGTCGGCGATGCCGATGGAATCGTGGTCGTTCCAAGCGCGCGGCTCGCAGATGTTGTCTATCAGGCGCGCGATTTGTTGGATCTGGAAAGCCAGCAGGAGAAGGCGATCCGCGATCGCATTCCCCTGGATGATTTGCTTGCAGTGATGGGAAAGAAGCGGATCGTGAAAGCGTGAAGCGTCAACTGCCGCCGGTCAGCCGGCGCACGAGCCTGTAGAGATATTCCTTGCCATCAAACAATTGTTTCACGCCGACCTGTTCGTTCAGGCCATGTACGCCGCTCTTGCCTTCTTCAGAAAAGATGCCCGAGACGCCATAAGCAGGAATGCCGTGCTTGCGCAGCCAGCGACTGTCGGTATAGCCGCCCGACTGCGTAGGTATGACAGGTACGCCGGGCCACAAGTCTGCACTGATTTCCTCAACAGCCTTGATGATTTCCGGCCCCATCGGCGAGGCCGGGCTGTCGACTACCGTGCCCAGTGGTATGACGGCAATCTTCTCGTCCTTCACAGCAGCCTTTAATCCACGCGCGACATCATCCGGGTTTTCATCGGGCAACATACGGCAGTTGATTGTGGCGCGCGCGGTTTGCGCCATGGCGTTTTCCGCGTGGCCGGCCTCAAGCAGGGTTGCCACGCATGTGGTGCGGATCTGCGAATTGTAGTTTGGACGTTTCGACAACGGCGCAATGATTTCCGGACGGTTGTCGCCCGCCAGCAAAGCGGACAATGCGGTGCGAATCTCCGGCG
>CAMDKB010000394.1 GCA_945901195.1 Rhizobium sp. Q54 | reverse complement strand
CGAGATGAAGCGCGCCCGCTTTTCAGGATTCCCGACATTGCGGAATCGCCCTTCGCGCTGTTCCGCTGTCATGTTCTTCATGCGCTCACGAAACATCGCAGAAAAGCTTATTTCGCGGGTGGATTCAAAAATCCCTTCGTCGATGAACTTGCTCCAGAGCCGCATGCGCGCGCGATCAGCCGCACGCTTTGGCGTCAGGCGCGGCTCGGGAAACATCTCGTCAATATATTCGCAGATCAACGTGGATTCGTTGATGACATCGCCTTCATGAATTAACGTCGGCACCACGCCTTTGGGATTGAGCTTGAGATATTCGGAACTGTATTGTTCGTTCTTGAACAGGTCGATATAGACTTGCTCAAAGTCGAGCCCCTTCTCATGTAGCGTAATCAGCGCCTTTTGCGTGCAGATGGAATTGCGTGCGGTGTAAAGTTTCAAAATGTCGCCGTGCCTCTATTTCGGTTGCGCAGCCTGAACCCCATAGCCCGGCCAGGCGCAGGGCGAGGACGCCTTTTGCGCAGCTTCCTTGCCGGGCACATTGGCATCCCACATGCGCGCAATGATGCGGCGATTGTTGAATCCGGCGGCATCATCAGACGCAAGCCAGACAACAGGAGCGCCCATCACCGGCGGCTGGATGATCTTGTCCCGTGGCAAATCAGTATTGGCCGGCAAGAGCCCCGTATTGGCTGGACCGCCGGGCACCAGAATATTCAGCGTGACAGGCGTATTTGCAAGTTGCGCGGCAAGGCTTGCCGATACAGCTTCGAAGCCCGCCTTGGCCTGACCATAGCCCCAAACCTTAGCTGCAATCATCGTATCGAACGAGGTCGTCACATTCACAACGCGCCCCCTGCCTTTGGCAATGAAATGCTTCACTGCTTTTTGCATGAGGATCACCGGCGCCCGCATGTTGACGTTGATGATGGTCTCCCATCCCGAAATCTCAGTCTCCCAGAAAGGCTTTGCTTTCGCGGTCGAATACTCCGGATCAATCATCTGCTGGCCGACACCGGCATTGTTCACCAGCATCGTCAGATCGCCACAGGCTGAAATGACTTCGCCGACAAGTTTTTCACAATCGCCGCGATCACCGAGATTGGCGATGAAAGGAAATATATTGGCTTGCGAACCAGCCGCGCCCGCCCGCTGCATGAGCCCGTTGATTCCATCCAGACTTACATCGACCGCAGCCACTTTCGCACCCGCGCCCGCCAGCGCCAGCGCCATTGCGCCACCCAAACCACCGCCAGCGCCCGTCACCAGCGCAACCTTGCCTTGCAGATTCATGTTTGCTCCCCTTCGCTTCTGGCGCGTTCACTTTTCTCAAATACACAATAAGGCTAAGGTCCTCAGCAACGCAATAAACAAGCAATGGAGGACGACATGGATTTGGGCATAGCGGGCCGCAACGCCGTTATTACTGGTGGCAGCCTCGGAATTGGTTATGCCACAGCGCGTGAATTGATCGCAAACGGCGTCAATGTAGCGCTGATCGCGCGAGACAAGGCGCGGCTCGAGGAAAATGCCGCAACGTTGCGGACCGCTGCAGGCCCTCGCGTTGTGACAATTGGCGCAGATCTCACCAAGGCTGTGGAAGTCGATCGCGCCATGAAGGAGGCCCAGTCTGGCCTCGGTCCCATCGACATTCTCGTCAACAACGCTGGTTCTACGCCCTCAGGCGGCCTCGAACTTGGCGATGAAGTCTGGAAGAAATCGTTTAACCTGAAACTCATGGGTTACGTCCGAACCGCGCGGATTTTGACACCCGCTATGTGCGAGCGAAAATGGGGCCGGGTCATTAATGTCATTGGCCTCGGGGCCTATTCGGCGAACCCGAATTATCTGGCGGGCGGCGCAATCAATGCTTCATTGCTGGCTGTAACCAAGACATTGGCGAAAACGCTGGCGCATGCGGGCGTCAGCGTAAACGGCATCAATCCCGGCCCAACAGCAACGCCGCGCCTGAAAGAGCTCGTCAACCAGCGCGCAACCAAGGCTGGGCGAACCTTTGAAGAAGAAATGGCCATGTCTGTTTCCAAAGTGCCGATGGGCCGGCCTGCCGAACCAGAAGAATGCGCCGCACTGATTACCTTTCTGGCGTCACAGCAGGCAGGCTATATCAGCGGCGCGTTGATTGGAGTCGACGGCGCTTCAAGTTACGGCTTGTAGTCAGGTTTTGTTGCGCTCGAAAGAATAATCAAGGCCGGTGAGCAAGGCATAGACTGTCTTGCTGACCGGCGCGGGCACGCGGAGTTTTTCTGCAAGCTCCACAATGCAACCCAATATGCCCTCATGCTCCAGTCTGCGGTGCGCCTCGGCATCAGCCAGCATGGAGGTGCGAAAATCGCCCAAAACATTGGTGATTTCGATCCGTTCGTTTGCGCCCATCGGCAATTTCAAGCCAAGTTCTTGGCCGATGGCGTCAAACTCCTCCATCATGGCCAGAACTAGTGCGCGCAAATCGGGCCGTTCGAGAATGGGCAGTGACGAGAGCCGAGTCAGCGCGCTAACCGGGTTCATGTTCATATTGCCCCATAGCTTGGCCCAGATTTCTTCCGATATATTGGGAACGATGGGTGCAGCGACGCCGCCACGTTGCAGGCATTCAGACAATTCACGCACAAAGCCCGATTGCTGGCCATCAGGCTCTCCCAGGATAAGCCGGTCAGCCTTCACAACGCGCACGACACCTGGCTCAATCGCGTGGGCGGACGCATGCACCACAGCCCCCAGCGGCGAAATATCAGCAAGCGATATGCTGATCTTGCCGCCAGGATCAATGGATTCAAGATGCAAAGAACTTCCACAAGCGGGCAGGAACCACCAGGGCAGACCATTGACGGCCGCAATCAACATGACACCCGGTTTAAGTAAGGCCTGAAGACTTGCACACACAGCGCCAAAATCCTGTGTCTTCACGCATACGATAATCAGATCGTAAGTATGTGTAGGCGATATGTCGTTAAAAGCCTTCAAGGCAAAGGCTTCGCGCTTGTCTCCAGACAGGATCGTCAGCCCATCGCGTTGCAATCGTTCTCGTGCGGCGCCACGGGCAAACAGTTCGACCTCTGCTCCGCCACGCGAGAGTGAGGCGGCCAGCCAGCCACCTATGCCGCCAACACCTGCGACCAGAACTTTCAAATCATTCCCCGCAAATTGTGACTAAAGCTTGTAACTCTGATCGATCTTGTCGATCTGGCGGATCAGGGCATTGAATACATCTGCGCCGCCGCCGTAATTGGCGTCGTATTGCAACGACACCCGTGAACATTGATCAAGCACGTTCTGCGGAATTTCGAGTAATTCCTGCCCGAGGCTTTGTGAAGCGACCTGGATTTCGCACGCGCGCTGCGCCGTCCAGAGCGTGACAAACGCTTGCGGCAGCGTGCGGCCCGTCGCCAGAAGGCCATGGTTTCGCAAGATCAGCAGCGGCTTGTCCCCGATGCTTTTGACGAGACGTACACCCTCTTCCCGATTGACGGTGATGCCTTCAAAATCATGATAGGCGATACGACCGTGCAACTGCGCCGAATAAAAATTCGTCATGGACATGCCGTTTTTCGTACAGGCGACGGCGAGACCCGCAGTCGTATGCGTGTGCATGATGCAATGGGCATCGTCACGATTGCGATGAATGATCGTGTGCGGCGTAATACCGGCAGGATTGACCGGATAATCGGATGTCGAAAGCTTGTTGCCATCAAGATCAATCTTGATCAGGTTCGACGCGCACACTTCCGAATAATGCAGGCCAAACGGATTGATCAGCAGGTTTTTGTCATGACCGGGTATGCGCAAGGTGATGTGATTGTAGATCATCTCGACCCAGCCCAGTTGCGCAAACACGCGATAGCAGGCGGCAAGCTCAACGCGCGCGCGCCATTCTTCGTCGGAAACGCCGGCCAGCCGGCACTTGCCATAATCGATTTCAAGTTTCGGCACGCCCATCTTAAAACTCCTCGCCGCTCTTGTTCCCGCAACTTCCGTCAGCCCGGCTTATGTTGTGGGCAGTGACCGCCGCACACCAAAGCGCTCGGCCAGACTTTGCACACCGCCGGCCAATATCCCAAGGTCAGTACCCACGGAGACAAATTGTGCGCCAAGTTCCAGGTAGCGCCGCGCCGCCGATTCATTGACCATAAGCGAACCCGGCGCCTTGCCCGCCTGCCTGATCGCCACGATGCTTTCCTCGATCGCCTTCTGCACATCCGGATGCATGGGATTGCCCAGATGCCCCAGTGCTGCAGCCGTATCTGACGGGCCGATGAACACGCCATCATAGCCTTCAACAGCCAGAATAGCGTCGAAATTGTCAAAGCCTTTGCGCGTTTCAACCTGCAGCAGAAGGCATATTTCTTCATCCGCCGTCGCCAGATAATCGGGAATGCTTCCAAACCGCGCCGCGCGAGTCGCTGCCGCG
>CAMDKB010000393.1 GCA_945901195.1 Rhizobium sp. Q54 | reverse complement strand
GCGCAAAACGAATTTCACATGCCCATCGCTGGCCTCGGCGATTTCAGAATTACAATGGGCCGCAAACCCATGCACACCCATCGGGTAGCTTTTTCCATCGACCTTGATCGCGCCATCCCGGCACCAGCCGACGACAGGGAACAGGATAGGGCTGGTCCGGTCCCAAAACGCCGAATCCGGCGTCCACATCACCTCGGCATCGCCAACTCGCCAGGACAACAGTTCCGCCCCTTGGGCTGAAACGAGCGCCCGCGCATCACCATCCCGGATTTCGACGAGTTTGCGACTCAATCGTCGCTGTCCTCTTCGCGCGGCCTCGCCTTGGTCTGCCCGTCTTCTTTCCAGCGCTTGACGATGCCCGCATCAAGATCGAACAAATCCAGCAACCTGCCAACCGTATGGTTCACGATATCATCGAGTGATTGCGGTCTGTTGTAGAACGCCGGCACAATCGGGGCGATAACCGCTCCCATATCGGAAAGCTGCAACATTGTACGCAGATGGCCTGAATGGAGCGGCGTTTCCCGGATCGCCAGCACGAGACGGCGGCGCTCCTTCAGCACAACGTCGGCAGCACGGCTCATCAGCGAACCGGTGACGCCAGTCGCGATTTCGCTCATCGTGCGCACCGAACAGGGCGCAATGACCATGCCAAGCGTGTGAAACGAGCCAGAGGAGATTGAAGCCCCAATGTCAGCCATGGGATGATAAACATCGGCAAGCTCGCGCAAATCCTTGGCCTTGAGCTCGCTTTCATATGCGAGCGTCATCTCAGCAGCCTTGCTGACAATCAGATGGGATTCGACATCTGCCTGTTTCAGAACTTCCAGCAACCGAATGCCATAGATTATACCCGAAGCCCCACTGATGCCCACAATCAGCCGCTTGCGCGATTTATCGCTCACGCTTGAACTCCCCCCGAATGTTGATCCGAACGCTTCACGCCAGCCTCAAGCTCTGGCCCTTCTCAAAGCCAAGTGGACCGGCAAAGGCGTTTCGTCAAGCTGATGCAGATGAGCCAAGCTTGGCAAAACCATCCAGCATCACCCGGCTGGCAGCCGGATCGAACTCAGCTCGCAGGCTGCGGGCGTAAAGTTCGAGATTTTGCGCAGCCGCCGCGAAAGGTTCGCCCACAGCACCCCATTCTGTGACAGGCTTGAGGGCAAACAACGCCTCCTGCTGCAGACGCTCCGCTTCGAGCTCGGCCACCTTGATTTTCTCCCGCAGCGCCAGGGCTCCCTCCTGATCGAACGCGGCAGCGCCTTTGCCAGCCGCATCAGCTGGCTCGCGAAGTATCCGCCGAACCGACCGCAGCGGAACGACAACCTGTGTGCGCCAACTTTCGGCAGCATCCATGATGTAATGCATATCGGCGCGCTCAAGCGTCCGGCCCTCATGCGCCAGCCAAAGACCAAAGAGCATGACATTCACGTCGATGCCGTGGCGGTCCTGCAACGTCAGGCACGCCGGCGCGACACCGTCGATCTTGTAAAAGCGAAGCGAAAATTTCCAGAATGGCGAAGCCTGACGTTCACTCATGATGATGTCCTCTATGGGGATAGTTCGTTTCACGGTCGTCCGATACTCGTATAGCGAAACCCGCGCCGTCGCATATCTTCACTGCGATAGATGTTGCGCAGATCAACAACAACGGGCTCTTTCAGCGATGTCTTGATACGGCCAAGATCCAGCGCGCGAAAAGCGTCCCATTCAGTCACGATCACCAGGGCATCCGCCGATTGCGCGCAGCCATAGGGATCTTCGCAATAGGTGATGGCGGGCATTAGCATACGCGCCTGCTCCATGCTTTCAGGATCGTATGCGCGGATATGCGCACCAAGTGCAACAAGCCCACGCACAAGATCGAGCGAGGGCGCATCACGCATATCATCCGTATTTGGTTTGAAAGCCAGACCAAGGATAGCGATCGTCTTGCCGGTAACACTACCGCCGCAGGCTGAGAGAACCCTGTCGGACATGGATTTCTTGCGACGGTCGTTGGAGGCGGCCACAGTCTCGACGATCCGCAGCGGCGCACCGAATTCCTGCCCGATCTGAATCAGGGCCAGCGTATCCTTGGGAAAGCAGGAGCCGCCATAGCCAGGCCCCGCATGCAGAAATTTTGAACCAATCCGGTTATCAAGCCCAATACCACGCGCGACATCCTGAACGTCGGCGCCAACTTTATCGCACAAGTCAGCGATCTCGTTGATGAACGTGATCTTGGTCGCGAGAAACGCATTGGCCGCATATTTTGTGAGTTCAGACCCCCGGCGACTCATGAATATGAGCGGTGGCTGATTCAGGTTGAGCGGACGATAAAGATCGCTGATCGCTTCGCGCGCGCGCGCGTCTTCGGTGCCGACGACAATCCTGTCTGGACGTTTGAAATCACTGATCGCAGCACCTTCACGCAGGAATTCGGGGTTCGAAACGACGATGAAATCAGCATCCGGTCGCGCCTCCCGAATAATACGCTCAATCTCGTCACCCGTTCCCACGGGCACCGTCGATTTGGTGGCAACGATTGTGAAACCTTCGATGGCAGCTGCGATTTCTCGCGCTGCCTGATAAACATAGGTCAGATCGGCATGCCCGTCGCCGCGGCGGGACGGTGTCCCCACGGCGATGAACACCACATCGGCCGCAGCCACATGAGTGGCCAGATCCAGAGAGAAAAACAGGCGTCCCGCCTTGACGTTCGCAGCGACCAGCGCTTCCAGCCCAGGCTCGAAAATCGGCATCCGGCCCGCCTGCAATTCCTCAATTCGTCCGGAATCCTTGTCGATACACGTTACCACATGGCCGAAATCGGCAAAACACGCGCCTGATACCAACCCCACGTACCCTGATCCCACCATCGCAACATGCATGAATCTATCCTCAGCCTCAGATACCCGAATCCCTACCTTGTTTGGATGGCTCGCGGAAGCGCGGCGGTCACGCTTCCAGATCGCATGACTGTGAGGGAATATATGGATATGGTGGGATATAAAATCCAGCGCGGGAGAGGAAACGTGTCTGCTATCGAAGTGCGCCCTGTGAATCAGGGTTTTGGAGCTGAAATCAACGGGATTGACCTGTCACACCCTCTGTCCGGGGAGGCTTTCAATATCTGGAACATGGCTTTTCTAGAGCAGAGTGTGGTGATTCTGCGCGGCCAGCATTTCAACGAAGAGCAACATATCGCCTTCAGCGAAAAATTCGGCACTCTTGAAGTCTTTGTTGATCCCAAGGATCAGGCACGCGGATATCCCAACATTCTGCGGGTGACGAATATCGATCAGGATACAAACGAACTCAAACCGGTCGATGATCTCGGGCACAAGTCGTTCACGCTTGGCACAAGCGACTGGCACACCGATTCTTCCTTCAAGCGCGTCATGAGCAAGGCCTCGTTGCTGTACGGCATTGAAATACCCTCGCGCGGCGGCGATACCGCATTTGCCAATACCGCGATGGCTTTTTCCGCTCTGCCCGCGGCGCGCCAGCAGGAACTTGAAAAAATTGTGGTCGTCCATGACTTCGAGGCGACACGACGCCGCTTTGGCCTGCCGCCACGCCACGAAGCGATCCGCAGCAAAAATTCCCCTGTCCCACAGCCGCTTGTCTCCCGCCTGCCTGATGGCCGCAAGGCGCTGCTGATGGGCCTGCATGTCTCTCACGTAGACGCCATGCCGCGTGAGGAAGGAGATGCGCTGATCGCCGAACTCACGCAATTCGCGACCCAGCCGCAATTTTGTTACCGCCACCAGTGGCGCAAGGGTGATCTGGTGATGTGGGACAACCGCTGCACGCTCCACCGTGCCATGCCATATGAACTTGAAGGCGAACGGCGGCTGCTTCAGAGAACAACGATCGCCGGTGACGGTCCGCTGATCTGAATTCGCGGCATCCCTTGGACGCCATGATGAATTTTGCTAGTGCACGTTCTCGAAGATTGCGCCACAATGTGCGCGAAGCCCGCACTGGGAAAATGGGAGGAATCGATGAAAAAGCTGTTTGGAGCACTTGCCGCTTTGGCAATATCGGCAAGTGCGGCCGTCGCTCAGGATTTTCCAACACGGCCAATCACCATGATCGTCCCCTACCCCGCAGGCGGCGTGACTGATGGCATGTCGCGGCTGTTGGCAGAACGGATGCAATCGGTTCTGGGCCAGACTGTGATCGTTGAAAATGCTGGTGGTGCAGCAGGAAGTGTGGGCGTTGGTCGGGTGGCGCGTTCAGCACCGGACGGATATACATTCGTTGTCGGCAATCTGGAAACGAATGTAACCAATTCGGTCTCCTTGCAACTCAGTTACGATGTGCTCGCAGATTTCGAGCCCATCGCGTTGCTGCCGTCCTACCCCTTCCTCATCGTCTCCAAGAATGATGTGCCGGCAAAGACGCTGCCGGAATTAATCGAATGGTTGAAACAGAACCATCAAAAAAT
>CAMDKB010000392.1 GCA_945901195.1 Rhizobium sp. Q54 | reverse complement strand
GCCGCAGCGTGCGGATCGGGATTTGCCAGCAGGAATCGCGCGAACCGCCACGCCAGCGTCGCCTTGCCGATTCCTTCCCGCCCGCCAATGATCCAGGACTGCGGGAGCCGCCCTTCCCTATAGGCGTCAAGCAGGGTGAGTTCGGCCCCGCCATATCCAAAAAGTTCAAAATTTTCACGCGGATGTGGCGTTTCTTCGAAGCGATCACTTTCAGGAGGAGCTTCAACGGAGCCTCGCTTCCGCGGCGTCCGGGCCGGTGCCCGGCTCATGGTTTGGCACCGCCGCCTTTGGCGCCACCGGAACCTTCGATCACCCGCATTTTTGGCGAACTGCCCTGCCCTTTACCCGGAATGGTTTTGGTCAAGAGGCGTTCGTTCACAATCGTCCAGATCGCTTCTTCCACTTTTTCCGGCGTCTGGGTTGCGTCGACCACGACGCAGCGGGCTGGCTCTGCCCGGGCGGTTTCAAGAAAACTTTGTCTGACGGTTTCATGGAAGGCGGAATTTTCACTCTCAAAGCGATCGGCGCCCTCGCCGCGCCCTTTCGCTCTGGCAAGCCCAGCCTCGACCGGCAAATCGAGAACAAGGGTCAGGTCCGGCATTGTCTGGCCGGCCGCCACGGATTCCAGATCTCTGATCAAGGCCGGATCAACCTTGCCGCTGGCGCCCTGATAGGCGCGGGTGGAATCTGTAAATCGATCGCAGATAACAAAACAGCCTTCTTCGAGCGCCGGGCGGATCGTCTTGTCGATATTATCGATGCGAGCGGCGGTAAAGACAAGGGCTTCCGCCTGCGGGCCAAGCGGAGCAACCGCGCCTGAGAGCAAAAGACGGCGAAGGCGTTCGGCTTCGGGCGACCCTCCGGGCTCGCGGGTGGCGACCGTATCTATCCCCAATTCAGCCAGACGTGCCACAAGACGCTGCACTTGTGTGGACTTGCCAGACCCCTCGCCCCCTTCAAAGGTTATGAACCTGCCCTTCAAAGGCAGGATATTTTGGGGATCCGGGGCTTTCGCCACCATCTATTTTTCCTTGTTGGTGTATTTGCGAACCAGCGAGACACTGTATTCATATGCAGCATCAAAGGCGCGCGAATACAGCGGTCCTGCCTTCACCTCAATAGCGGTGTAGAGCGGCGCGTCAAGGGCCAGTTCCTTGCCCCTGTATATCCGCAGGTTTGCAACCTTTACGTCGGCGGCCAGTGGCGCGAAGAGTGGTCCTGTATATTCAATCTTCCCCGATAGCCGTTCGGATGCGCCGCGCGGCACCATCACGCGGATGGGGATTTTGGACACCAGCGGCACCCGTCCCACGTCACCGCCGAAGACAACGGCCGCGCCAATATTTTCACCCATCTTGAATACATCGCGCGTATCGAAGGCGCGGAATCCCCATGTCATCAGCTTGCGGGATTCCTCGGCGCGTTCCTTGGCTGTCTTGAGGCCATTGACGACCAGGATCAGACGTTGCTCGCCTTGCAGGGAGGAGCCGATCAGACCAAAGCCGGATTCATCGATATTTCCCGTCTTCAAACCGTCAGCGCCCATATTCATGGTGAGCAAGGGGTTGCGGTTCATCTGGCGGATCTTGTTCCAGGTGAATTCAGCCTCGCCGAAAATCTTGTAGAGTTCGGGATAGGTCTTGATGACGTGCACGGAGAGCTTGGCGAGGTCCCGGGCCGTGACCTTCTGACGTGGATCTGACTTGCCCCATGAATTGGTGAACGTGGAATCGCGCAAACCCAGGTCGCGCGCCCGCTTGTTCATCATTGCGGCAAAGGCGTCTTCGGTTCCCGCGATCCCTTCGGCCAGAACAATGGCTGCATCATTGCCGGACTGGATGATCAGGCCGCGCAGAAGGTCGTAAACCTTGATCTGCTCGTGGAGCTTGGCGAACATGGCCGAGCCCCGCGACAGCGCTCCGCCGGTTCGCCAGGCATTTTCGGACACGCTGAATTCGGTGTCAAGCGTTATGCGCCCGTCCTTGAGCTCATTGAAGATGACCTCTGCGGTCATCACTTTCACCATTGAGGCCGGCGACATCGGCGTGTCCGCGTCCTTCTGGAAAAGGACGCTGCCTGTATCGGCATCCATGAGGAGCGCCCAGCGGGCAGTCGTCTGGATCGCCTGGCCATGCACAGGCGCGGCAAGGCTCAGCCAACCACTTGCTGCAGCGAGCATAATGGCGAGATGACGGAAAATCGCGGGTAACGATGGGGACATGATCTCGACATGGCGGAAATGACAGTCTGCCCCATCCTAAAGGCGCGCCATAAATAGTGCAATTCACAAGCTCGTTTGGCTTGAAACTGGCTTAACGGCGCAGGGGGATGAGCCCATCGGCATTCAGGTTTTGAAACGGACCGCGTTTCTCCAGCCGTCGACCGTTGACCGTGTCCGCGCTGAAGGGCGCAAAGAAAGTCGCGCTGGTCGCCTGCCGGCGGGGGGCGGAAATCGGCACGGCGGCGCCCGGTATCGTAGCAAGATCAAGTGGACGCGATGGCGGCAGCGGCGCGACCGGAGACGGGCCCCGGCCCGAACGGGAGACCTGCGTAATGTTCTCCTCGGTTTCAACGACCGGTTGCGGCTGGAAAGCAGGCGTGAGCGGCGTTTGTGTGGGCCGCTGGGGCGGGGCAATGGCCAGAGCGGGCGATTGCTGCGGCTGCGGCTCAGGTGTGCGTGGCGCGGCAGGCTCAGGCGCTGGCGCCGGAGTTGCTGCTGCAAACATTGTGCGGACAGGCCCGGAGCTTCCATCCAGATTTGCAGGCGAACCGTCGGTACGCAGGCTGGCCATCAGCAACCGGTCATCGGAGCCGGCAACGCCAGCGGGGCGCAGATAATCCACTTTGACGTCGGCAGTGCCAAAGCGGCGGAAGTCCAGTGCATCAGCGACTCGTTTCGACAAATCGATCACGCGTCCGCCATGATAGGGACCCCGATCATTGACGCGCACCACGATGGACCGGCCATTCTTGATATTTGTAACGCGCGCGTAACTGGGCAGCGGCATCGTCGGATGGGCGGCTGAAACCGCCGACATATCGTAGATTTCACCATTGGCCGTCTTGCGGCCATGAAAAGCGTCGCCGTACCAGGAAGCCCTGCCCGACTGGCTGGAACCGGCCTGATATTCCCGGGGGAAATAGCGCTTGCCCGCGATGGAATAGGGCTTGCCGACCATGGCCCGCCCGCCGCCGCGCGGCACGACCTGCCCGTCGCCAACAACACGCGGGCTGGCTGTGCCATATCGTCCCTGGGCGAAATATTCGCGGGTATTGGGGTCGCGCCGGACGCCCCCCGCTTGTTCCTGCGGCTGCTGGGCGCAGCCGGCAAGGGTCAGACCAAACGTCACAAGACAGCCAAAGGCGGCAGCACGCGACGCGCCATTCTGGAGCCGCGTTCCGGTTCGCGAATTGGCAGAAACATTTGTCATTACGCGATACGCATCACTCAAAACAGGTACGCCACTCTTCCGATCAGCACCCGTTACAAGAGCGCGATCATCAGTCAACAGCCCACAGTATTCTTTGTTTTGGCTAAAGAAACGGTTAAATCTCAAGCTGTTTGGCCCCGGCTGTTTACATTTGTCGGATCGTCCGTGACCCTGACCGCTCAAATGCGACCAAAATGGGGCCTTGGCAAGTGCGACGGCCCTATCGGCGACCTCCGGGCTGTAGCATGGCCTGTGGGATGTCAGCTTTTTGGACGTTGCTCCCATTGTCCGCTTGAAAAAATCCGCAGCATCTGGTCAACGTGCGCAACCGGCTGCGGAGATTCAAAATCCTCGCCCAACCGGTTCCGGAGAGGTGGCCGAGTGGTTTAAGGCAGCGGTCTTGAAAACCGCCGATGGCGCAAGTCATCCGTGAGTTCGAATCTCACCTTCTCCGCCAATTTCCT
Source organism: Rhizobium sp. Q54 (assembly GCA_945901195.1). Lineage (GTDB taxonomy): Bacteria > Pseudomonadota > Alphaproteobacteria > Rhizobiales > Beijerinckiaceae > Terripilifer. The sequence goes on along the minus strand of CAMDKB010000392.1, from coordinate 560 downwards.
TTTACAAACTCGTAAAGGCCCACCAACAGCGGCGGAATTCTTTGTGTATTCAAAGGGGTTTGGCCAGACCAAGCGAACCTCAGAGACTGGCAAGGCGGCGCTTTTCGGTCTCTGAAGGGCTTTTGTCTCTTTCTGAGCGAACCTCGCCAGATTAGGTTCGGTCAAAGAAAACACCATGTTTTCCGCTACTTGGCGTTTCGCGCCGACCGAACTTTTTACCGCCGTTTTGCCGCTAGGCATGCAATCAGAGACACCCGAAGTGGGCGTAGTGCCGTGCGTCGAAGCGTGCGCCTTCGTATGCGCCAGTCCCTCAATGGCGCGTGGACCCTGCATTGCTGACCGACCCCAGCATCTGGCGTCGCGCCCGCGTGCAGTCCAGGACAACCCGGTTGATCTCGAACTCCATCGCCAGGGTAAGTTCCCGAAGGTGCTTCATCGTGGTTGCAATATCGGACGGCGTTGCAGGCTTGCTCTCGTCGATGACCACGTCGTAGACGCTTGCCATCATGGCGCGCAGATGGCCGAGGCTATCCAGCGCCACCGATGCCTTCGCCGGTAGG
>CAMDKB010000391.1 GCA_945901195.1 Rhizobium sp. Q54 | reverse complement strand
GTGGCATGGCGGCGACCTCGCGAAACGAAAGCCCGCAAGGATGCCGTCAAAACAATTTTGATATCGAGACCAGACCAAAACCCCGGATTTGTGCGTCAGGTGAATGTGTTACCGTTAGCCCAAACCCAAACGTTGGGACACCAGTGATTTCAATCATCTTCCGCTGGCGCGTCGCCTGGCGAGCGATGCCGATATTGAATGGGGCGGGGAATCGACCCTCACAAATGTGGTCAAGGAACTGGAAGCTCGCGGCGCCAAGCCCGGGCGCGTTGGCGTGATGGGACCACTTGGCTTTGAAGGTCATGGCATTCTTTCAAAAGCTTTAGGCCCGATTGCAGGACTTGGCCGCGACTATGTTCGCTTGCGCAAGGTGAAATCTGCCGAGGAACTCGACTGGTTTCGCATCGGCGCATGGATGAGCGATTGCGGCATGGCGGCGCTGCGCGATCATGCACGTCCGGGCATAACGGAACGCCAGCTCGCAAACGAAATCGAGCGCGCTTATGTTGGCGAGGGTGGATCGACGGTCATCCATTTCATTGGATCGACGCCGATGGCCAATCCCAGCGTACCTGCGCCGGTTCAGTTTGCTTCGGCGCGCAAAATCGCCAAGGGCGATGTTGTTTTCTCCGAGATAAGCGCGAATTTCTTCGAACATTCGGGACAGGTCCTGCGCTCCTATATCGTGGGCGAAGAACCCAACCCATTATATCGCGATCTCCATGCAGCTGCCGATGTCTGCTACGATGCCGTCTTGAAAGTGTTGCGCGCGGGCGCAAAAGCCGGGGACGTTCTGGAAGCTACACGTTGCGTTGAGGACGCCGGCTTCCTCACTGTGGACGATGTGCTGCATGGCTATGGCGGCGGATATTTTCCGCCGGTCATCGGTTCAACGACCAGAGCCAATCCCTTTAATCCCGACGAGGAATTTGTGGCCGGCCAGCTCGTCGTCGTGCAGCCCAATGTGGTGACACGGGATCACAAAGCGGGCGTCCAGACAGGCGAAATGGTGCTCATCACCGAAACCGGTGTCGAGCGCATGCATCAGCTTGAGCAGGGATTTGGGCGTGCTGGCTGAAGTGGTGTTTCTGGCGGATTGAAAGGAAGCGGCTTCGCACCTATGATTGAGCGAACGAATCCCGGAGGAACACATGCTGAAATTCCGCACGCTCGCCAGCGCGCTTGTGCTTGCCACAATGGCCAATCTGCCTGCATTCGCGCAATCCTTTCCCAATCAGCCCATTCGCTGGGTGGTGCCGTTCCCCCCAGGTGGCGGGCTTGATGCGGTCGCCCGCATGATTTCGCCAGAGCTGCAGAAGACGCTGGGGCAGACCGTAATCGTCGAAAACAAGGCGGGCGGTTCCGGGTTTATCGGAACGCTGACGATGACCAAAGCCAAGCCCGATGGTCACACACTGATGATCCAGGCGCTGGGCATGTCGATGAATCCAGCGATCTACAAAAATCTGCCCTACGATCCGCTCAAGGAAGTTCAGCCGGTCGCCATGATCGCGTCTGTGCCTGTGGTTCTGGCTGTCGGCAATCATCTGAAAGCCAACAATCTGAAAGAGCTCATCGCACTGGCCAAATCCCGGCCCGGGGAAATCAAAGGCGCAGCCTTTGTTACGGGCTCGGCGACAGTGATGTTTGAAATGTTCAAGTTGCAGTCCGGCACGGATATTCACATCATCAATTATCGCGGCGTTGGGCCTGCTCTGGCGGCTGTGAGTTCAGGCGAGAGCGATTTCGTGATCATGGATGGCGGCTCTATCGTGAGCCAGATCAAGAATGGCCGCATGCGTGGCATTGCCGTGGCCGCAGACAAACGGATGGCCGAAATTCCCGACGTTCCCACGACCGTGGAAGCGGGCCTGCCGGAATACCAGATTGAATTCTGGTACGCGGCTTTCACCACAGGCGGCACCCCGCTGGCAATTGTCGAGCGTCTGAATGCGGAGATCAACAAAGCCACCGCGACGCCTGACGTTGCCGCCAAACTGGTTGCCCTCGGGCTCGAACCCAAGCAGATTTCTGCGGCGGATTTCACCGCCCGGCATCACAAGGAAATGAAGGACTGGGCCGATGTAGTGAAGCGTTCGGGCTTCACGCCGCTGGAAGCCAATTGAGAGCATAACGGAGCTTCTGTCATGCTGACTCAGCACCAGAACGATTTGCTCACGCGTTCAGGCCCCGGCACGCCCGGTGGCAAATTGTTGCGATGCTATTGGCAACCGGTGGCATTGGCCAATGAATTGCCGGCGGGCGCTGCGCCGCTGCCGATCAGGGTGATGGGAGAGGATCTCGTTCTCTTCCGCGATGAGCAGGGCAGGCCCGGCCTTCTTGCGTTACGGTGTCCGCACCGCAAGGCAGATCTCAGTTACGGGCGTGTCGAAGCGGGCGGTCTGCGCTGTGTGTATCACGGATGGGCATTCGATATTCACGGCCGTTGTCTTGAACAGCCGGGAGAACCGCGCGAGTCGAGTTACAAGGACCTTATCCGGCACACCGCCTATCCCTGCGTCGACGTATCAGGATTAATCCTTACCTATATGGGCGAGGGCGCGCCACCGGCCTTGCCGCCATTTCCATTTTTCAGCGCGCCTTCTGACCACGTGTGGACGCGCCGGATGATCCACGAATGCAATTACCTGCAAGGCAACGAGGGCAATATCGATCCACAGCATCTGTCGTTTTTGCATCGCGTCGATATGGGCGCGCAGGTGACTTACGGCAGCTATCTGGCGCGAGACGAAGCGCCAGTGATCGATGTGACCGAGACGTCCTATGGCGTGCGGATCGAGACAAGCCGCATCATAGGCGAAGGCCGCAGATATGTGCGGACGACCAATTTCATCATGCCCAACAATTCATCGTTCGTGGGTGTGCCGCTGGTCGATCCTAAAGTGGCGTCGCCTGATTCCAACGACGGCTATTCACTGAACTGGCATGTGCCGATCGATGATTATACCCATATGAAATATGCGATTTGCTATCGTATCAGCGGTCCGATAGATGCCGATCTGCAGGAACGACTGATTGCCGATGGCCTGAAGGAAGACCTGAGCGGCGTACGCAATCGCCGTAACCGCTATCTGCAGAATCGCGATGAAATGCGCGCGTCAACCTTTATAGGCATGGGTGCGAATTTTCAGGATCATGATCGCTGGGTAACAGAATCGCAGGGACCGATTGTCGATCGCACGACGGAAAATCTTGGCTCTACTGATCGCGCCATCATCGCCATGCGCAAGCAGATGCTGTCTGCGATAGACGCGATGGAACAGGGCAAACTGCCGCTGTTTGTCCATGAAGATGCAGCCGATTATCGCCTGGAGGAATTCTTTACCGGTTCGCGGATCGAGAGCGCACGAGACGCTGCCCAGTGAACCTGATGAAAGCCTAGCCAGCAATGCCTCAGGTGTGGCTTGAGACGCTGACCTTGTTAAATATATGACACTTATTGTTTATTTTTTGAACCCTCCCTGCGAAACTCTAGTGCTTCAGGTGAAATCCCACTAACATTCCACCAGAGAGCGCCGGAGAGCCCCCATGAATGATGTCCTGAAAATTTTCACCAATGGCGCGGCGTATGAGCGGATGATGGGCCAGTGGAGCCGGCTCACGGGCACGAAGTTTCTGGCCTGGCTCGACATGCCAAAAGGCCTGCACTGGCTCGACGCTGGTTGCGGCAATGGCGCGTTTACCGAAACATTACTGGAGATCTGTGCGCCTGAAAGCATTGACGCTGTCGATCCCGCTCCAGCCCAGATTGCTTACGCCAAATCACAAAAGGCTGCCGCGCAGGTAAGATATCAGGTCGCCGATGCGCAGTCCCCTGCCATTTGAAAATGCCGCGTTTGATGCAGCGGCCATGGCGCTGGTCATCAGTTTCATTCCTGATCCCGCAAAGGCCGTTGCCGAATTGGCGCGTGTGGTGCGCGATGGTGGAATGATCGCAACTTATATGTGGGATGGCTCTGACAATATGCCAGTTTCACCCTTTACGCGTGCCGCGAAGGCACTGGGATATGGGGGCGAATATACCTTGCCAGGCCATGAAGCGACCTCACAGGCGGGCATGCGGGCGCTTTGGCAGAGCGCCGGCCTTGTCGACGTTGAGACCCGCCAAATCACCATCCCCGTCGCATTCAAGAATTTCGACGATTTCTGGCAGTCCTGCACGGCCATGCCCAATCCTGCCATACAATTCATGCGCAATCTTGGCGAAGCAGATGTGCAACGCATACGCGCATGTCTGCAGGAGTCCCTGCCCGCAGATGCTGCAGGCGGCATCAGCTACACAGCGGCGGCCAATGCCGTGAAAGGGCGCGTGAAGCGGGGTTGATTCAGCTAGAGCGCCTTGCAGCGAATTTGAATCGAAATCTGGGTTCAGGGATTCCCAAGACGCGGCAAATCAGATTCAATCCTCCTGCTGGGGCGAGCATGGAGACTTGCGATGCCGCGTAGCTATTC
>CAMDKB010000390.1 GCA_945901195.1 Rhizobium sp. Q54 | reverse complement strand
TGCGCCCAGTTGGTCCTTGTCATAAGTGGCCTTGGTGCGCTGGATGCAGTTGCGAACACTCCCTGTGAAGATTTTCGCATAGACTTTGGAGCGGAAATAAGCCGAATCGCGCTGGGCGTCATTGTAGTAAAATGGAAATTTCGTCAACGCCGTCACAGCCGCGCCATCATTGGCTTTCAGCGCAGCACGAAATTTCGGAATGAAAGCATCGAACTCCGCTTGCAGCGCGGGGCTGGGCGCAACCTGCTTTGGTTGCGCATTCGCGTTAGAGACTGTGAGACAGACGCAAACCGAGAGTGCCGAGAAAAGCCGCAACATGGAAACCCTCCGGTTTTGGTGAGGTGAATTCATGTCTGTACGTCCGCGAGGCGCCAGGCGTCAATTCCAACCCGGCGCCGGGCAAAAGAAACGGGCGATATGATCTCCCTGTTTTGCAGGGAGATCATAGGGCAGACTACACCGCAACCCTGATATCCACGAGCTTGTCGAATGTGCTCTCCGACTTGATGAGCCCCCACTCGACCATCCAGTCATGTGTGCGCTGGAATTCCTGTGGCGCATAGGCTTCAGGATAATTATAGCGCAGGCGCGGCAGGTGCAGTTCAGCGGCAGTCAAGCCGTATTCGGCCGGCACTTCGTTGACGAGATGATGCAACCACGGCTTGATATCCTGATTGATCTTGTCGACGGCCTTGATATGTGCGCGATGCAGGCCGGAAAAAATCTCGGCGTCAACGGATGTGTCGGCCACTTCAAGTCCGTTGTAATAGGCTTCGCAGATGACCTTCATGCCCAACTTTTCAGCTAGCGATATCCACGGCTCCATGACGGCGGCGGCTTGCACCTTTCCTTCGAGCACAGCTTTGAAACGCTGGTTGGGCACGCCGATATGCACCGTCTTGACTTCATCTTTGGTCATGAAGCCGGCCAGCATCCCCAGCGTGATATAATGCGAGCCGGCATGGAAATTCACGGCGACATCGACACCGGCCAGATCCTGCGGCACGTTATAAGGCGAGTCCTTGCGCACGATGATGGCTTGGGTAGAAACAGCAGCGCGTTTTGTGATGACTTTCACACCCGCGCACGTATCCTGCGTGCGGCGCATCTGGCCCCATTCGCAGGCATGATAGACCGAGAATTCGCCCTTTTCGATGCCTTCATGCCACAGAAACGATTGCACGGCAGCATGTTGTTGAACAGGCGCACCGGCTGCCGCAATCATCTGCTTGCGTTTTTCCGGCAGCACGAGCTGAACATCGAGACCTTCCTGCTCGAAATAGCCCTCTGCCTTGGCGACAATATCTGGCAGCGAAAAGACGGCGTTATTGAGTTCGACCCGTGTTGATTTGAGTGCGTTGGCCATTTGATCTCCCTTTCCCAAAACATGGACTTGTTATGATGACATTTGTGTCACTTCGCGCGCGCTCATGTCAACGCCTACTGCGCCTTCAGGTTGATTGAGCGGATGATCGGGCTCCAGCGCGCGATTTCCTCATCAATGAATTTTGCAGCTTTGGCGGGCGTATCCTCGCCCGATACATCAAGCCCCGCCTTGTCAAAGAGGTCGCGCAATTCCGCGTCCGCCATCGCTTTGCGGGTGGCTTCCGAGAGACGGGCGATGATGGCATCCGGGGTTCCAGCCGGGGCGAAAAGCCCGGCGAAGTTGATGGCGAACATATCGGGCATTCCCGCTTCGGCAGCCGTTTCGATTTCGGGTGCGCCGGCATTGCGTACGGCTGATGTCACCGCGAGGATGCGAATGTTTCCGGCCTTGTGCAATGCGATCAACTGCCCGCTTACATTCAGAAACGCCAGCTTGATCTGTCCCGACACAAGGTCAGCCAGCGCCGGGCCGCCACCGCGGTAGGGCACATGGGCAATACTCTGGTCCTTGATCAGCGATTTGAAGAGTTCTGCACCCAGATGTGTGGCCGAGCCCACGCCCGCGGACCCATAGGACAGGGCGCCGGGATTGGCTTTCGCATAATCCAAAAATTCCTTCAGCGTTTTGACTGGTAACGTGGGGTGCGTCGCAATCCCAAGCCCGCTCACCGAGAGAATGGCGATTGGCCGGAAATCCTTCACGGGATCATAGGTCTTCGTTGGCGTGATGAGTGGCCCCACTAGATGCGTCGCGCCAGAGCCCAGCAACAGCGTATAACCATCCGGCTCGGCGCGGGCGACCGCGGTGCCACCGATTGTTCCGCCCGCTCCGCCACGATTTTCGATTACCATATTTCCGAGAATCTTGTTGAACCTGTCTGCGAACGGCCGCGCCACAGCATCGTTCACGCCGCCGGGCGGGAAGGGGACAACAAGCTTGATGGGCTGGGAAGGATAGGTTTGGGCGAGTGCAGCGCCGGAAAAAGTCGCCACCGCCAGAGACATGGCAAGGAGAAGTTTACGGCAAAAAATCAGTTTCATCATTCCTCCGCACCGCCGTATGTGTGCGCATTTGCGCATCGTCAGGGCACTAGTAGCAGTGATCGGGCAGGCCGTCAGTGTTTTTGATAACAATCCACCTGACGGCGGTTGGGTAAGCTTGGCTTGTTTATAAAGGAAATAAGACGGGGGCCCAGCGTAACCGGCACGTTCATCGTCTTCACGTTCTAAACCAGCACGCCCACAATCGCCGCCATCAAACAGGTCGTCAGTGTGCCCGATACAATTGTCATCGGACCCAACGAGACAATCTCGTTTCGCCGTTCGGGGCACATGCCGCAAAGGCCGGCGATCATGATTCCCAGCGAAGCGAAATTGGCGAATCCGCACATGGCGTAGAGCATGATGAGGCGCGAGCGGTCAGACATGGCTTCCTTGGGGAGGGCGGCGAGATCGAGATAGGCCAGAAATTCGTTGAGCACTGTTTTGGTGCCCATCAGTGAGCCCGCAATCGTAGCTTCGCCCCAGGGTATGCCCATCAGCCAGCAGATGGGCGCCATGATCCAGCCAAGCACGCGCTGCATGGTGATCGCCGCACCGTCATAATGCGGAAAAAAGCCCAGCAGCGCGTTGACGATCCACACCAGCGCCACCAGCACGATCATCATCGCAATGATGGACCAGAGAAGCTCAAGCCCTGCTGCCGTACCGCGAACAATCGCATCCATCGTGGAAGTCGCTACAGGCGGGATCTGCGTGTCGACGAAAGGCCGGTCCGCTTTTTCAGTTTCCGGCACAATGATGCGGGCAACCAGAAGGGTGGCGGGTGCGCTGAGGATGGAAGCGATCAGCAGATGCCCGCTGGCGTCGGGAATTATCGGTTTCAGAAAGATCGAATAGAGGACGAACACAGTACCCGCTATGCCAGCCATGCCCCCGGTCATGACCATGAACAATTCGCAGCGGGTGAGCTTGCCGATATAGGGCTTGATGAAGAGAGGCGCTTCCACCATCCCCAGAAATATATTGGCTGCTGTGGAAAGCCCGACAACGCCGCTTACATTCATCGCGCGGCCGAGAAGCCAGGAAAAAGCACTCACAATGGGGGGCAGAATGCGCCAATAAAAAAGCAGCGTGGTCAGCGCACTTACAACCAGCACCACCGGCAGCGCCTGAAAGGCGAGGCTGAAATTCGCGCCCGGGTTATTGACATCAAATGGCGTCGTCCCACCGCCGATATGGCCGAAGACGAACGAAGTGCCGGCCTTGGTGGCGGCGGCAATGCCCTCCACAGCAGCATTGATGATTCCAAAACTCTGCGCCACCACAGGCGCTTTCAGCAACGACACTGCGGTCGCAAACGTCACCGCCAGCCCGATGGCCGCGTCTTTCACGCTTACGGCGCGGCGGTTTTCGCTGAGAACCCAGCACAGCCCCAGAAGCCCGAAGACGCCCGCCAGTGATTGAAATTGCAGCATCTGATCCCCTTAAGCGGCAGGCCAACATGCCGCCCTGTTCAAGTCAATCATCATTGTTGATTCGCTAACATGCGGCAAAGATGACAAGCTGGGAATCATTGGGTAATCAAATTCAGCCATTCATTCAAAGCTTGTGAAAGCCGGAATTCAAATCAGGGTCAGATGCTTTTCCAGAGCCAGCCATTCATCCTGATATTCATGCCGCTTTGCTTGCTGGCCTATTATGCAGCAGGACGCAGAACGGTCATTCGCCAATGGGTGCTGGTGCTGGCTTCCCTAGCGTTTTATGCGTGGTGGGATATTCGCTTCCTGCCCTTGCTGTTCGGACAGGTAGCGGGGACGTGGGCGCTGACAAGGCTTTCTGGGGAGTCGCGCAAGCGTTGGCCGTTAGCCCTTGGCATTGCCCTCAACCTGCTTGCCATTGGCGCGTTTAAATACCTTGACTTCATGGTCGACAGCCTGAATGCAGGCCTCGGTATCGACTTGCCGCGCTCCGGCTTGCTGCTGCCCATATGCATTAGTTTTTTCTCATTCGAGCTGATTTCCTATTTGATCGACTATGGCCGGCGGGAAGCGCCGCGCTACGCCTTTCGTTCCCTGCTGCTGTTTGTTGTTTTCTTTCCTCATCTCATCGCCGGACC
>CAMDKB010000389.1 GCA_945901195.1 Rhizobium sp. Q54 | reverse complement strand
TCCGTCTGGATATATGCCCTCAGCATCGGGCTCGCCTGCCGGCAGCCCGCTCAATAGCGCCATGCCTTCATCAATTGTCGAAATCGAATAGATCGAAAACCTGCCCGCTTCACAAGCTTCGCACACATCCTTGCGCAACATGAGATGTTGCACGTTGGCGCGTGGTATCAGAACGCCCTGCGTGCCGGAAAGGCCGCGTGCGGAGCATACATCAAAAAATCCTTCGATCTTTTCATTCACGCCACCAATGGCCTGCACTTCGCCGTGTTGATTGACGGAGCCTGTCACGGCCAGATCCTGTCGCAAGGGCACATCGGCAAGCGCCGACAACAGGCAATAAAGCTCGGTTGAAGAGGCGCTGTCACCATCGACACCACCATAAGATTGCTCGAACACAATTGAAGCCTGCAGCGCCATTTGAAACTTGAGCGCATAACGGCCGGCCAGAAAGCCCGACAATATCAGCACGCCCTTGGAATGCAGCGCGCCGCCGAGCTCCACTTCGCGTTCGATGTCGACAATGCGGCCAGTCCCCGGCGCCACGCGGCACGTGATGCGGGTTGGCTTGCCAAAGCTGTATCCACCCAGCCACATCACACTCAGGGCATTGATCTGGCCCGCTTTCATGCCAGTCGTTTCGATCAGCGATATCTGGCGAATGATGCCTTCCCGCCCGAGTTCCTCGATGCGCGAAGAGCGGCGGCGCTGTTGCTTGATGGCCTGATCGAGATGAATTTCTGTGATCATATCGGACCCAGCAACACCGGCGAAGTGATCGGCTTCGACCAGCAGATCGCGCATGGGCTCGATCATCAAGCTAAGTTTTTCCCGGTCAGCGGCCAGGCGGCTTGCGTATTCGATGGCCCGCTCGATTGCAGCGCGGCTCGCGGGGCGCAATCTTTCTTCGCGGATTACGTTGGCAAGCATGCGCGCCAGTTGAGATTCGCTGTCAGATGACCGCGTGGTTTCATCGTCAAAATCGGCAAGCACCTTGAACAGACGTGGCATGTCCGGATCAATCGCGTTCAACATATAGTAGAGCTGGCGATCAGCGAAAATGACGACTTTTACATCGAGCGGTACTGGGTCTGGTTCCAGAGTGATGGTGCTCGAAAGGCCCATGGCGCGCGATACATCCTCGATTTCAACTTCCTTCTGGAGCAGCGCCCGCTTGAGCGCCTGCCAGCTGAAAGCTTCCGAAACGAGGCTTCTTGCATCCAGAAGCAGATAGCCCCCGTTGGCGCGATGCAATGCGCCTGCCTTGATCAGGCGGAAATTTGTCAGCAGCATTCCTTGCTGCGCCAGATGTTCGATACGGCCAACCAGATTGCCAAGCGTCGGGTGTTGCTCCTCCACAACCGGCGCGCAATTCTCGCAGGCGGGATCGGCGACAAGTACATTGACTTCATAGCGATCAAACGGTCCGCCCACACGGGTGCGCGCTGCTTCGACAGCCGCCTCCGTCTGCGGCTGGGCAAACAATTCAACGTTGTCGATGAGATCACGCTGGACGGCTTCAAGATGGGCGACCACCGCAGGGATATCGCCGAACAAGTCTTTTACTTCGATGATGTTTTGTTCCACTGCGTATTGCACGATCTCGCGATCCAGTTTGCGCAGGGCGTCACGGCGACTTTTCTCAAGTTTGGGCAGGGAGCGCAGCGTCTGCTCGAGTTCGGGCTCAAGCTCGTGCATGGCGGCCTGTATGCTGTCCTGTTCTGTCTGCGGCAGCGTCATGAATTCTTCAGGCGGCACAACCTTGCCTTTGCGCACGGGCACGAAGCCAAAGCCCATCGGCGTGCGGACAATGGCCAGAGCACGCGCAGTCGCCTTGTCGCGCAGCTCGCTGAACGTCTGCTCTTGCTGCGTCCTTGCGGTATCCTCAATCGCGGCGCGCTGGTTTTGATAATCGCTTTTCTCAAAAGCTGCCGGCAAGGCAACCTTCAAATCCTCGATCAGCTCATGCATCTTGTCGCGAAACATGAATGCTCGCGAAGAGGGAAGCTGAATTGCGACAGGCTTGTGCGGAATGACGAAGTTGTTGACATAGACCCAGTCCGCCGACGGTGGCATGGACATCGCCTGCGCCTGCAAGCGGGCGCGCACGTTTTCACGCATGCCCAGTGCGTCGGGTCCGATAACAAATATGTTGAACCCCTGAGACTTCGTACGAGAGCCGAAATCCAGAGCTTCCAGCGCGCGATCCTGCGCGGTCAGCGGACCAGAAGCATCAAGATCGGCTGTCGTTTCAAAATCCAGACTATCAAGTCTGACAGGCGTGAACAGGTCTTCTGCCTTGAGGCGCAAGGCTGTTTCAATTGGCGTTGCGGGCTGCACTGCCGTCATGAAATTCTCCTGCCTTCAGCCGAGATCTACCGGCGGCCCCCTGCCCACGATGTCTCCATGTTTGGAATGATTACCAGACCCGATCCCTGCCCGCCTTGCGCCGCATCAATCGCAACAGGTTATTCCCAGGTTGCGAAAGCCATGCCGCTGCCGGTTCCCGCTTCAGAGCGATAACATGGCACGTAGTCGAGTAGTTCCATCTTGAGTTTGGTTTCGGCAATGATGCCGGCCATCACGATCCAGTTCTTGGTCTCCGACGTGCCAGAGCGGAACATGATTTGCGGCTCCTTGCAGATCGTGTCCCAATCGTTGGCCTGCATGGCCTTGAGGATGCGATAGTCAAAATCCTCGTCCACCACAAAATGGCTGACGCCGCCCGATGCGGCAACGGCAACCCGTTTGCCCGGTCCCCAGGCCTTGATGGCCCGGCCCAGCGAACGACCAAATTCAAAGCACCGGCGCGGTGTGGGCTGGTTTGGTGGATAGAAAGTGTTGATGAGGATAGGAACCAGCGGGATCGGTTTTGAATTCAATATGCGCCGGTAAATAAAGCCATAGGCATGGCCGAGTTTGCGCGGCTGGCCACCTTCCTGCGGCTGGCTCGCGCAGGCCGTCACGTCAAAGCCTTCATCCATAGCCCGATGAATCATGGATTCGGCAAGATCTACCGGGGTCGGATAAATTTCATCTTTCGGCGGGAAATACACTTTCATGGCGTATCCGCCACCCCGGGCAATTGTGTCGGCTTCCTCTTTTTGCGTGAGGGCGCGATTAAACACTTCCTTGCCGTGGAAGATGGCGAAGGTCGGCTGGGTATCGGGCATAAACCACTCATGCTGATCGTCACCGACGATCACGAGCACGTCAAAATCCTGCGAGAGGGTACGGCGGCCTAATTCGTCCAATTGCTTCTGGCAGCGATCATAGCGCTCGGTGCGCACGTCCAGTGTATTCTGCTTTTCAAAGCCGTCGGCTTTGCGCAAAGCTGCAAGCTGGGCAAAATCAAAGGTTCCGTCGCGGTAAGCGAGCTCAGGATTCTTGCGGTCGACATTGGCGCGCAGATCCCATTCATGGGGGGGCGTGGAGAGCAACGGACCATGCGAGGCGCCGAAGGCATAGACGATTTCAGCCATTTTTTGATTCCCTTGGATTTTTCTTCCCGTGGCTTGAAACTTAAGCGAGAGACGGGTCTCTGTGCAATGAAAAACACCCGGTCAAGCCCGGCGTAAATGTGGGTCAGCCATGCAAGCTAGAGCTATTTGGTCTGGCGATCATCACCAAAGGCGTCACGCCGTATGACTTCCAGAGCCGCCAGATCGTCCAGAAGCCGGCGAGGGTGCTCGGAATTCTCGGAAATGTCCGTGAGACGCTCGACAGAAATGGAGCTGACTGTCTCGCAATAGCGGTAGGTATGGCCATCCTTGCTGGTCACATCGCGGCATTCGGGGGGAATAAACAGCTTGGCGCAGCCACCCAGGACCGTCAACATGAGGCTCAAAACCAGAACCGACCGCATCTTCAACCCCTTTGCCCGGTTAGCGAGGGGTAAAGGAACAATCGGCGCTCCAGCCAGCGGGCTCCCCTCTTCAATCCCCACCGCATCGCAACCCATCGGATTGACCGTTTCCTCGCATGATGGAAACGTGCCGGCCTTTCACAACCGGATCGAAGCCTGCAGCCGCCAAAATGCCTACGCGAATGCGGCCATTCAAGCTCGGATGGACCGCGAAGCTGCCCTGCAAAACGGGACGGGACCTATTCGCGTGGAGATGCGCGGCGCCGATGTTGATCGCGCCAATACAACTTTTCAGAAATGCATCGAAGCAGCCGGATATCGTGTGCGGTAAATTAGCCTGACTTTGCAAGCGGATAATAAACTGCTCCAGGGCCAAGCCTTAGAAACAATTCTCATGGCTGTAAGGCAGTTGACTGGTCGCGAGCGCAGTAGAGCCATGCTTAACAATCCGTTAATTCAAATTTGACACGGCTGATCTTATTTAGGATATTATTCCTAATACGACGACTACTCCGCTCTAGCCCGGATTATGCACGGCCCGCCGATAAATGTGGCTTAAAGGGCTGATTTAGCGTATGATTTGGTTGATGAAGCCAATCCACGCCATTTCAAAAAAAGCTACCGCCTCCATGAACGATCCTATGCTTCCGCTGCCCGGCTT
>CAMDKB010000388.1 GCA_945901195.1 Rhizobium sp. Q54 | reverse complement strand
GCGCGTGGCTCCGGGAAAGAGTTCCATCCGTCTGCGCCGCAAGGCCGCCGGATGGGACGACGACTACCTCGCCAGCCTCGTTGCCGCGTGAGAATTTTTATTCACCCGATTCCCCTGGTGCTGCAAATTGCATGGTGGGTGCATTGACGCACGGTACTAGCGGGGTTGCGATACCTGCTGGTTTCGTGTACCAGCGCGGCTTCTTTGCCCGATTTTGCAATTGCCGAGGGCGATTTGCACGCACATAGGAGGCAACAATATGGCACGTGTGACAGTTGAAGATTGCGTTGACAAGGTCGAAAATCGTTTCGAGCTCGTTCTGATCGCAAGCCACCGCGCGCGCGCGATTTCGTCGGGATCGGCTATCACGGTGGATCGCGACAATGACAAGAACCCGGTTGTCTCGCTCCGCGAAATCGCCGAGACGACCCTGCGCCCCGACGATCTCCGGGAAGATCTGATTCACTCGCTGCAGAAACATGTTGAAGTGGATGAGCCGGAACAGGAGACAGCTCCGGCGTTGTCGTCCGCGGGTGGTCTGCAGCCTTCAAACGAAGATACGGGCGACGTGCAATTCGACCGCATGACAGAAGAGGACCTGCTGCGCGGCCTTGAAGGGCTGGTTCCTCCGGTCGAAACCGACGACGATTCAGAATAAGCCGCACGGCAATTCTGCGTCAGGCTTATTCGCGGCAATAATCCCCGGTAGAAGTGGACGTTTTAACACCCTCGGCCAAGGCGCCGGGGGTTTTGCGTTCCAGGCATGGGAGGCAGGCGAAATTGCGCTGCATCGCAGCAGATTGACGCTTGCTACCGGGGCAGGACAGGGCAATATTGTTACCATCCTGATTTCCCGGCCAGAACCAAAGGAGCGCAGCGCGCGATGATGCGGCAATATGAACTTGTTGATCGCGTCCGCCGGTACAATCCGCATGTAAACGAGGATTTGCTCAATCGCGCCTATGTTTACGCCATGAAAGCCCATGGGTCGCAAAAGCGGGCCTCGGGTGACCCTTATTTCACACATCCGCTTGAAGTGGCTGCGATTTTGACCGATATGCGGCTTGACGACGCCACCATCGTCGCTGCCGTTTTGCACGATACGATTGAGGATACTTCGGCTACCCGCGAAGAAATCGAAAAGTTGTTTGGCAGCGAAATCGCCAATCTGGTCGACGGGCTGACAAAGATTGCAAAGCTGGATCTGGTGTCCAAGCGAGCTGAGCAGGCGGAGAATTTTCGCAAGCTGCTCCTTGCCGTTGTCGATGATGTTCGTGTTCTGCTGGTCAAGTTGGCTGACCGCCTGCACAATATGCGCACGCTTAATTTTGTGTCGGCTGAAAAAAGCAAGCGGATTGCGCAGGAGACGCTGGATATTTATGCGCCGCTTGCAGGGCGGATGGGCATGCAAAGTGTGCGTATCGAGTTGGAAGACCTGTCGTTTCGGACGCTTATGCCCGAGGCCCATGCGATGATTGTGGCAAGATTAAATGACTTGCAGCGGCGCAACGGGGAGAGCATCCGCAAAGTCGAGGTTGAGCTCAGCGGCGAATTGGCGGCGCGAGGTATTCCTGCGGAGGTCGGCGGTCGCGAAAAAGCGCCCTATTCCATCTGGCGCAAGATGGAACGCAAGTCGATCGCCTTCGAGCAATTGTCCGATATCTTTGGGTTTCGCGTCATCGTCAACACAGTTGACGAATGCTATCGGGTGATCGGGTTTGTACACACCAAGTGGCCGGTCGTGCCGGGACGGTTCAAGGATTACATCTCCAACCCGAAGCAGAATGACTATCGGTCCATACATACGACAGTTATCGGCCCGGGACGGCAGCGCGTTGAACTGCAGGTGCGCACTCGCGGCATGGATGACGTGGCGGATTATGGCATTGCCGCACACGCACTTTACAAGGATGGCCGCGCGGGCGAATTCGACTCCCTGACACGCGAGAGCCGGTCGTATCAATGGTTGCGCCACACCATCGATCTGCTTTCGGAGGGTGACAGTCCCGAAGAGTTTCTCGAGCATACAAAGCTGGAGATGTTCCATGATCAGGTGTTTTGTTTCACCCCGAAAGGGCGGTTGATTGCGCTTCCGCGTGGAGCCACGCCTATCGATTTTGCCTATGCCGTACATACTGATGTCGGCAATAGGGCCGTCGGCGCCAAGATCAACGGACGGATCGGGCCACTGCTATCCGAACTCCAGAATGGGGACGAAGTGGACATTGTAACGTCTGCTGGACAGGTGCCTCCACCCGCATGGGAATCGCTTGTAGTCACAGGAAAGGCGCGTGCCGCGATTCGCCGGGCTTCGCGCGATGCTGTGCGGACGCAATATGCGGAACTTGGCAAACAGATTATATCGCGTGCCTTTGTTCGGGCCGGCAAAGAGTATGACGATCAGAAATTAAAGGCCGTTTTGCCCCGCCTTGCGCGCAACAGTGTTGAAGACGTATTGGCCGCCGTGGGGCGCGGCGAGATGTTTTCAGGCGATGTTGTGAAGAGCATTCATCCCGAGTTTGTAGCTGCGCGGACTGCGGGCGCGGTGGCGCAAAAGGGAGAGAAAGGCTGGTTCGGTTTGAAGAAGGCAGCAAGCCTTGTGTTCAAGGTGCCATCCGACAAGGCCCATGAATCCGAGGCGATCCCCATTCGTGGTCTGGGCGGTGATCTGCCGGTGCGGTTTGCACCCGTTGGTGGGGCAGTGCCCGGCGACCGGATCGTCGGCATTTTAACGCCGCAGGAGGGCATCACGATCTATCCGATCCAGTCGCCAGCGCTGATGACGTTTGACGATCAACCTGAACGCTGGCTCGATGTGCGCTGGGACATTGATGAAAGCGACAACCGGCTTTATCCGGCCCGTATACAGGTGTCTGCGATCAACGAACCGGGCACACTCGGGCTTATCGCTACGGTGATCGGAGAAAATGGATCCAACATCGATCATGTCGAATTCATTACGCGTTCAAGCGACGTACGTGACGTTATCCTCGACATTGAGGTGCGCGATCTCAAGCACTTGACCTCCATATTGACGCAATTGAAATCCAAGTCGGTTGTATCAAAAGTTGAACGGGTGAATGGATGAGTTCGGAGGCGGGTGAAGAGCAGGGTGACAAGCGGGAGGCAAGGTCGGGTGCTAAATACAAGCGTGTCCTGCGTTTTTGCGCACATTACTGGACGCTATGGCCGGCGTTGTTTGCGAGTGTTCTGATTACGCGGCTTTTGTCGACTTCAATCGATGTGGCGGTGCCCTGGGCTTCGGGCGTTCTTGTTGATGCTGTCGCCTCAGGCTCAAGGGAAGTTCCCGGACCTGCTATCCACGCGGCTGCGATCTTTATTGCGATCGGCGCTGCCTTTGCCATCAGCCGGAATTTTGTGGCTTTCCTGGTCAACCGTTTGAGTGCGCGCGCCATAGCGGCAATTGGGCGGGACGCGTTTGCGCAAGTGCAACGTTTTTCATCAGACTGGCACACCAATTCCTTCGCCGGCTCGACTGTCCGCAAGATTACACGGGGTATGTCATCCTACGATACGTTTACCGACACGTTGCTGTTTGGATTATTGCCGTCGTTCATTGTTGTGACCGGCGTCAGCGTAATGTTTAGTTGGCGGTGGCCTATGCTTGGGGCAATTGTCGCGCTTTCTATTGTTTTTTATATTACCGTCGTTGTGTTGATTTCGATCTATTATGTCCGACCGGCCAATGTAGCTGCGCGCGAGTGGGATTCGCGCATGAGCGGGGTACTTGCCGATTCAATTACAGCCAATGCGGTCGTCAAGAGTTTTGGCGCGGAAACGCGCGAGGACCAACACTTTGCAAACGTGGCTGAGAATTGGCAGTGGCGAGCGGTGCGTTCCTGGGATCGGGGCGCCATCAACGGGCTGGTGCAATCTGTCATGCTCGTCGGCTTGCAGATCGCGATGCTCGGCGCGGGACTGATGTTGTGGAGCCGTGGCGAAGCCAGTCCTGGAGATGTTGCGGCGCTGATTGCAACCCAGTTTCTTATCAACGGCTATTTGCGTGATATTGGCCAGCATGTGCGCACTGTTCAGCGGACAGTCAACGACATGGATGATGTTCTGGATTTTCGGGATTTGACGCCGCAGGTGGCCGACGCGCCGGACGCACAACCAATTGCTGGGACGCGCGGCGAGATAGCGTTCGATCATGTGACGTTCAAATACGACGGACAATCCAGGGCCTTGTACAAGGATTTCTCACTAGTCATCCCAGCTGGACAACGCATTGGTCTTGTTGGACCTTCCGGATCAGGAAAGTCGACGTTCGTGAAGCTCATTCAGCGGCTATACGATGTGCAAGCCGGTGCAGTCCGGATTGATGGTCAGGACGTTTCGAAAGTGCAGCAGATGTCGCTTCGCGAAGCGGTCGGGCTGGTGCCGCAAGAGCCTATCCTGTTTCACCGTTCGCTGGCCGAGAACATTTCTTATGGCAAACCCGGTGCGACGCTTGACGAGATCAAGGAAGCTTCGCGCCTCGCCCATGTTGCCTTGTTCGTGGATG
>CAMDKB010000387.1 GCA_945901195.1 Rhizobium sp. Q54 | reverse complement strand
CCTGCAGCTTCACCACGCTCCATCGCAAGAAATATATCGCCCGGCCCCTTGTACCCCGTGACAACCTCGAACTTCGTGCCCGCAAGCGCATTCATGAACCATGCATAATCCGTGGTTGAACTGCCCGCCGCCGTGCCTGCGATAATAACTTTTTGCGTGCGTGCATCCTCAATGGTCTTGACCGGCGAACTCGCCATCGTGAAACACAACCGCGTGCCGCTATCGGCCGTGCCGAGATATTCAAATTTCGTGGGGTCATACCGGTATTTTGCAGGGTCACCCGTAAGCGGCTCGACAAGCGCCCCGGGGAATAAAGTGGCAATCGCGGTGCCGTCTTTCGGGGCAACCTGGCTCATATGCTGCGCAGCAACGATGCTGCCTGCGCCCGGCATGTTGCGAACCACGAATGGCGGCGCTCCCGGGATATATTTGCCCATATGGCGCGTCAGCAATCTCGCATAGGCGTCATAGCCGCTGCCCGCGTCATTGCCTACGATGACGGATATGGTTTTGCCTTCGTAATATTCAGAGCCTTTTGCAGTTCCCATACAAAGACTTGCGGCTACGAGTGTGACAGCCAGGTTTACAGACTTGAAACTCATCCCTTCCCCCATAATTTTGCTGATGCAATCTCGGCGCCCTCTGATAGCGATTTCAATTTCGCCCAGACAATCGTCGGAAATGATTGGACACTTTGCGTTGCGAATGTGCCAAAGCCACAATCAACGCCGGCGATCACCCGCTCCCGCCCAACAGCATTGGCGAAATTCAAGATGCGTTGGGCCACAAGGCGGGGATGCTCGACGAAATTTGTCGTGCTGTCGATGACGCCGGGGATCAGCACCATATCATCGGGCATTTTCGCGTCCCGCCAATCTTCCCATTCATGTTCATGGCGGGGATTGCCGCCCTCAAACGACAACGCCCGTGCGCGCACCTTGCGTAGATGCGGAAACAGTCCGGCCACTTCCATATCGCGCACATGCGGACCGGGATAATTGCCCCAGCACAAATGCACGCGCATGGCGTGCGGCGGTATGTTGGCTGTTGCAAGGTTCAAGGCTTCGACATTCCGCGCAATGACGCGATGAGGATCGCGCGGGCCGGGTCCGTAATTCATATGCGGCGCAAGAGCCAGATCCGGACAATCGATCTGCAGCACGATACCAGCGCGATGAATTTCCTCGTATTCAGATTTCATCGCTTCGGCGAGAGCGAAGACATAATCATCTTCGCTTTTATAGAAAGAGCTGCGCGAGGCGAACATTGCGATCACACCGGGCGATGCGGCAGTCATGAAGGCGCCCGGCGCCCTGGCGGCAACAACAGCGTCTTTCAGCAACGAAAGCTCTTTGCCGACCGGCGCCAGATCACGATAAGACAAGGGACCTGTACAGACTGGTGGCGCAGCCGATGCAGGCCCGCGCCCGGCGGCAACAAAGAAGGCCGCAAAATCAGGAAAATCCGGATCTACCGTTTCGATGCTTTGAAACCGCAGCAGCGCTCCCCCTGAAGCTTCCGCCTGCGCCGCCGGCGACAGGCCAGCCAATCTGTCCTGCACATAATATGAATAGGAAATCTTTGCCATCTCGCCGTCGGAAACCAAATCGACCCCCGCAGCCACCTGATGCGCAACGACATCATTGACCGCGTTGCGAACCTCATCGCCAAAGGCCGCAGAATCTATGGCCCGTCCCGCGTGACGTTCTCGCAAGAGCTCGATCAATGTGGCGGGGCGCGGCAGACTGCCTACGTGCGTGGTCTTGATGCGGGTATTTGCAGACATGTCCTCGCCTCTCATAAACAGGTGAACTTGAAGTCATCCCGCCCCAATCAGAAATTGGCGAACCCGGATCGCATCCCGCGTCCCGAAGATACCCTCACTCAGCAATCGCCTAGCGATCGCCCCAGACTTCATGCGCAGTCTCGATGATACGCGCGAACTTCGCCCATTGCTCATCCTCTTTAAGTTGCAGCACGCCAACCCCACCAAAACCGCATTGCGGACTTAGGGCCAATTGCTCCAGCGGCAAATAACGCGCGGCATCATCGATGCGGCGCTTCAAAAGCTCCTTGTCTTCGACGTCAGCGAGTTTCGTGGTCACAAGCCCGAGCACGGCGACCTTATCCTTCGGCACGAAACGCAGCGACGTGAAATCGCCAGCCCGCTCACTGTCATATTCCAGCAGGAGTCTGTGATGATCGAGCCCGGTATAAAGCTGCTCGGCTATGGCGTCATACGTGCCTTCACGATGCCATTGCGGCAATATCTTGCCAGTCACAGGATCAGTGCCACGCGGATTGCCCCGGCAGATATGAAGGGCGAAGGTCACACCCGGATATCCGCGGATGACATCGTTCTCCGCCTGTATCGCACGTTCCAGATTGTGCGCTGGATCTTCGCCGCGCGCGCGCATGCGTTCCAGCGAAACCTGATCGACATAGGCCGTCAACCCCGGTGCATCCATGTGCACATAGCGGCAACCGGCCTCCACCAGCTCCTTTATCATCGCACGCTCGATTGCGACGACGTCGCTGACAAAATCGTCGAGCCCGGCATAAACGCCATTCGAATCTTCCCACGCAAACCGCTGGGAGATGCGATCGGGCCCGATCAGGCTCACCTTGACGGGCACATCCACATGTGCGGCGGAAAAGCGATATTCTTCCGCAATCACATTACGCTTGAGTTTCAAACGTTCGAACGTCGGGCGACGGGTCAGCAACGCCGGTCCGGCAGCTTTGAAATCCTGCTCTGTACGGCGCAAGGGCGAATTGGGCTCCAGCCGTTCCAGCGAACGCTCCTTGCCGGCAGGCACATCAAAGCCGGACACCGCCATGCTGAAACTTTCCTGAAAATTGCGGCGGCGGAATTCACCATCGCTCACCACCGGCATTCCAATGGACGCCTGTTTCTTCAGGACCTCCAGAATAGCCCTCTCCTGCACAGTCCGCAGGGCACCCTCCTCGATCTCCGATTGTGCAAATTGCCTGAAGGCTGCGCTCAGCGAGGCCGGGGATACCAGCGAGCCATTGAGATCAATGCGAAGTTTCCGCAAATCGGCTGGATTTGTGTTCAAAGCTGCCCTCCCCTGATTTTTCACGCAGGCTAGCAGGGCCAGCCACGGTTTCCAAACGGCCGCCTGCTGCGGCGACTTTCCCCTTTGCCCCGGACGAAAACCCCGCTATGAACCCGGCCAACCGGCATCCGGCGCAAGAACCCCTAAGCGCAAGAACCCCTGAATGGAGGAATTCCAGACATGCGTTACATCGATTGTTTCAACCACTTCTTCCCCGGCCAGCTATGGGACAAGATGATGTCCACCTCCGGCGCGGTGGCCGACATCGGCGCGCGCATGCGCGGCGTTCCAGCCATCTACGATCTCGACCGGCGCAAGCAGGTCTGCGATATGTTTCGCGGCAAGTATGATTACACCCAGGTGATTTCCCTCGGCATGCCGCCGCTGGAAGCGCTGGGAACGCCGGCGGAAGTTGAAGAATTCGCCAAACTCGGCAATGACGGCATGGCCGATCTCTGCGCGAAAGAAAGCGATTATTTCTGCGGCTGGCTCGCCTCGCTGCCGATGAATTCGCCAAACGCCGCCAAGGAGCTGGAGCGCGCGTTCAAGAACGGCGCCTGTGGCGTCCAGATCCACACCAACATCAACGGGAAGCCGCTCGACGCAGAGGAATTCCGCCCGGTGTTCGAAGTTGCGGAAAAGGCCGGCAAGATGGTCTTCCTGCATCCCTCGCGCGGCGCATTTGATCTGCCTGACTACAAGACCGAGAAGAAATCGCTCTACGAAATCTGGTGGACATTCGGCTGGCCCTACGAGACCTCGGTGGCAATGGCCCGCCTCGTCTTCGGCGGCGTTCTCGACGATCACCCGGATCTGAAAGTCCTTGCCCATCACCTGGGCGCCATGGTTCCCTACTTCGAGGGACGCGTCGGCCCAGGCTGGGATCAGCTCGGCAACCGCACCACGGACGAGGATTACAAGACCCTGCGCGCCAACATGAAGAAGAGCCCGCTGCAATACTTCAAGGACTTCTATGCCGACACAGCCGTGTTCGGCTCGAAAGCCGCGACGGATTGCGGCCTCGCCTTTTACGGCCCCGACAAGGCCCTGTTCGCCAGCGACTGCCCGTTCGATCCGGAAAAGGGCCCCGGCTACATCCGCGAAACCATCAAGATCATGGAAGGCCTGAGCTTCAGCCAGGCTGACATGGAAAAGATCTGCTACAAGAACGCCCAGCAATTGCTCGGCATCAAGTAACCCGGTTTAAAATAAGCTGCGAAAATCGTGGCCAACTTGAAGCCCTTTCCGGGAAGCCGGAAAGGGCTTTTTCATTGTTGCGGTGTGCGCTTGATCGACAGCGTCGCCATGCCCTTATTATTGTTATACCAGTTCCCGCTGATCAGCATTGGTGGGCCCAATCTCGCAAGCCGATGGACATGATACGCCATGGCTGCTCGACGAGTTTGTTCCAAGCGTCGCAGCAATGGTCGAGGATGTCGTCGTAGGATTTGAAGACGCGGTTCGACA
>CAMDKB010000386.1 GCA_945901195.1 Rhizobium sp. Q54 | reverse complement strand
ATGACGCCACATTTACAGTCGCGGGTCCCGGCAGCGTGGGCATGGATGCCTGCGTGCTGAACATGGTGGAAGCAGGCGACAAGATTCTCGTCGCGCGCAACGGCGTGTTCGGTATGCGCATGAGCGAGGTTGCTTCGCGGGGAGGCGCCGTCGTAGTGCCGCTTGATTTTGAATGGGGCAAGCCGGTTGAAGCTGCGGCCATTGATGCGGCGCTCGCAGCCGACAAGGACATCAAGTTCGTTGCATTTGTGCACGCGGAAACGTCCACAGGCGTTCTGTCTGACGCGAAAGCCATTGGCGCAAGTGCTGCGAAACACGGCATTATGGTGATCATGGATGCGGTAACATCGGTTGGCGGTGTGCCCGTTAAAATCGACGAATGGGGCATTGATGTCGTTTATAGCGGCACCCAAAAATGCATTTCCTGCCCGCCGGGCCTGTCGCCCGTCTCGTTCTCGCCGCGCGCCATCGAGCATATCAAGAACCGCAAGACCAAAGTGCTGTCATGGTTCCTAGATGTCACGCAGGTGATGGCCTATTGGGGCGGGGAGGGCGCTCGCGCCTACCATCACACTGCTCCGATAAATGCGCTTTATGGTCTGCATGAAGCTCTTCGCCGGGTGCTGGTGGAAGGTCTCGAAACCGCCTTTGCACGCCACAAGGCGGCGCATCTGCATCTCGTCGCGGAAGTGAAAAAGCGCGGCTGGGAGATGCTGGTGGATGAGCCCCATCGCCTGCCGCAATTGAACGCGATCAAGATTCCTGCTGGTGCTGACGACGCCAAAGTGCGGCGGTCGCTGTTGCTTGATCACAATATAGAAATTGGTGCGGGTCTCGGCGTCTTGGCTGGCAAAGTCTGGCGCGTCGGCCTGATGGGCGAGGGCGCCCGCGTCGAACACGTGGACACGTTGTTCAAGGCGCTCGATACAGTGCTCAAGGGGTAAGCCGTCTGTTTCGCCAGACTGGTAAAGGCGTCATCCCGGATGCCTTGGGCGTTCCGGGAATTTTATCGTATTTCAAGAATAGAGATCCCGGATAAATGCTAGGCATTTTCCGGGATCTTTTTTATTCAGGCTTTTTGCCACATCAGCATATGACAGCCATCGGGCAGCGGGTGCCAGTAGGGCTTCACCTTGAGGCCGATCTTCATGTCTTCTTTTGTTATGCCGACCGTGTTGCCCATGATCTGCACGCCTTCAGGCAATGTCACCATGGCGATGAAGAACGGCTCCTTGCCCTGGAAAGGTGGGCGCGCGCGATAAACAAGCGTGAACGAATAAACTTCGCCCTCGCCTTTTACCTCACGCCATTCCAGCACGCTCTTGCGGCCGGTAAAGCGGCTGGTTGCACGCGGCAGCCATTGATACTTGCCGACGCTCTTGTCGAATTGCACCAGCAATTTCTTTTGCTTGGTGCCATCCCAATAAGGCTGCGAGAAGGAGCGGGCGGCAGGCGCGCTGCGTTCGATATTCAGTGTGTCGTTGACCGTAACCATGCGTCCCTCCTCAACCGTTCGGCGTTAAAACCATCACAACGGATGTATTCCAGTTGCGATTGTAGGGAATGCCGCCAATGCCGGTGACAAGTGCGTTCTTTGTATTTTTGACCTGGCGATTGCCGCCTTCGCCGAAGAGCTGGCGCACAGCTTCGACCAGATTGGTGCCGCCGCCCGCAAGGCCAACCTGACCGACGGAAATCTGACCGCCACCGGTGTTCAGCGGCAGATCGCCGCCAAAGTTGAAATCATGCTCGCGGATGAAATCGCAACCCTGTCCCTTTTTACAGAAGCCCAGCATTTCCAGCTGGATCATCATGGCGATGATGAAATCGTCATAGGGATGGAAGGAGCCGATATCATTCGCCGTGAGGCCAGCCTGTTTGAAGGCTTTTGCCCCCGCGGGCATGTGGCCGGTATCGGTGACATCGACGATGTTTTCGGAGAACTGGAAGCTCGTCTTTTCGCCATAACCAATGGGGAAGACGGCGTTCTTGTAGCCTTTTTTCTCTGCGTTCTTGCGACTGGTGACGATAAGGCCGCTGCCGCCATCGCAGGGCATCACGCTGTCAAGAAGGCGGATGGGATCGGCGATCATCCGTGAGTTGATATAGTCGTCGATTGTGATGGGCGTGCGCAGCTTCTCGCAGGCCAGATCGTTAAGCACGGCGCCATTGCGTTGGGCGACGGCGAGTTTGCCGAGCATGCGATAGTCGAGCCCGAACTGATGCTCATAGCGACTTGTAATGAAGCCGAAGGATGTCGGCGGTCCGAGCAGGCCCAGAGGCGCAGTCCATTCCTGCTGGTAATGGCGCTGGCGCTGGCCTGATTCACGCACGGCAGTATCTGTGAACAGGCAGAGCACCGTTTCGCAAAGTCCAGCGTC
This sequence comes from Rhizobium sp. Q54, assembly GCA_945901195.1. Classification (GTDB taxonomy): domain Bacteria; phylum Pseudomonadota; class Alphaproteobacteria; order Rhizobiales; family Beijerinckiaceae; genus Terripilifer. Next base: position 2,170 of record CAMDKB010000386.1, on the reverse strand, counting down.
GATGGCGACCGCAGCACGGGCGAGCGCGCCGGTAGGCGAGCAGCCTCCGATATCCACGGTCTGGCAAAAGTCGACTTCAAGGGCAAGCTGATCGGCTGTGGTCTGCGACCAGAAGCAATTGCCTGCGCCTGTTGTTGATGATGAAAGGCAGAGACCGTCGATCTCGCCCTTTTCCATGCCTGTTTTGTTGAGGAGATCTTCCAGGATCTCCGCACCTATTTCCCAAACGTCCCGGTCGCTTTTCTGGACGGTTTTAACCTCCGAATAAGCGACGATTGCAGTATCGCGCATGGCCATGAAGACCTCCCTTGTTGCGATTGTTCCTGGTTAATTGAAGCCCGCAAAATTCGTTGCGTTTTGCGGGCTCGTTTTTGAACAGGCTGAATTGCCAGTCCGTAATATGAAGTTATCTCAAGAAGGCTTCTCAGCTCTTGGCGATGGTCTCGCCGCCGTCGCCAGATTTGCCGGGCTCGACGAGCCTGTCGGCGCGATGCTCAACGAAGGCCTTCAAGCCGTCATAGCTGCGCTGGCTGTTGACAGCCTGGCTGATGAGCGTTTCCATGAACAGCCCGTCATTGTGCGACATGTCGTTGACCCTGTTGAGGCAGGACGCAACGGCCCAGTTCGTCAGTGGCGCATTCTTGGCGATGCGGCGGGCGAGCTGTTTGGCGCGCTCCAGTGAATCGCCTTTGGGCGTTACATATTGGCAAAGGCCGAAGCGTTCGCCTTCATGCGCCGTGAGAACGCGGCCAGTTAGCATCAAATCGGCCATGCGGGCAAAGCCCATCAAGCGCTGGATGCGTACAGACCCGCCGCCGCCGACGAAAATGCCGCGCTGGCCTTCAGGCAGGGCAAAGAACGTGCTCTCGTCCGCGACGCGCACATGTGCCGCCGAGGCGATCTCAAGGCCGCCGCCAATTGTCGCGCCCTTCAGGGCTGCGACAAATGGGATGTAGCCGCGAGCCATGACGTCAAGCACCGGATGGAGGTTGCCGCGACGACGTAGGCGCACTTCCGGGGGAGCGTTCACCCATTGCAGCGCCTCCGAAAGGTCGAGTCCCGCGCAGAAATGATCGCCATGGCCAAAAATAACGCCGGCTTTAGCTTCGTTTTGAGCCCGTGCCAATGCAGGAGCAAGTCCTTCACGCAGAGAGTCGCTGATGCTGTTGCGTTTGTCGGGCCTGTTAAGCCCGATCAGGGCTATTTCGCCATCAAGCTCATATGTCACTACTTCTTCGGCCATGGGGTCTCCTCTTTCCCGCAATCTGCGTTTTGTGGCAGGGCTCGATCCTGGAGCCCTGCAATTCGTTTTTGCTTTCCTATCAGACAAGCTGTTAATCTGTCTTGTCAACCGGGGCCAGTCGGACTTATGCGGAAAATTCCTGCATGGCAGCATTGCGCTCCTGAAAAATAACTGTATGGGCTTCCGGGAGGAAACGCTTCAAAATTGGTGAGGGTAGAATGTCCGGTGCAAATCTGGCGGTTGGTACTGTTGCACGCGGCGCGGCGGCGGTTGAATATTTTGTGCGGCCCAAGTCCGTAGCTGTTATTGGCCTTTCATCCAAGCCGGGTTCGGCCGGCATGAATGCGCTGAGTAATCTCACGGGCAACGGATACGCTGGCGAAATTCATCTTGTCGGCCGCAGCGGCGGCGTAGTGGATGGCCGCAAGGTTCTCACCGAAATCGACGAATTGCCCGAGGGCGTAAATCTCGCGATTTTCACTCTGCCGGTGGTGGGCGTGAAGGATGCGATGGAAGCCTGCGTGCGGCGGAAGGTAAAGGCTGTGGTGATTTTCGCCTCCGGCTTTGCCGAAATCGGCGAGCGCGACAAGCAGGACGAAATCGCGAAGATCGCCAGCGATGGCGGGATCGCGCTGCTCGGGCCCAACTGTCTTGGTTACACCAATTTTATCGAGGGATTTACGGCCGGGTTCGTGTCAACTTCCAAGGTTCCCAAGATGGTTCCGGGGCGTGATCCAGCCACGGCGATCCTGTCACAGAGTGGCGGCCTGATGGCGCATGTGCGCCTTGGACTGGAAATGCGTGATCTGCCTGTGTCCTACACGATTTCTACAGGCAATGAGGCGGGGCTTGGGCTGCCCGATTTCGTTGACTTCTTCGTCGCTGATCCGGTGACGAAGCTGATTATTGTCTACGTGGAGGAAGTTC
>CAMDKB010000385.1 GCA_945901195.1 Rhizobium sp. Q54 | reverse complement strand
AACACCGAGGCCATGCAGGCGCATGTCGACGAAATCGCCCGCCATGTCGCGCCCGGCGCGCATGCCGTGCTCGTCATGGATCGCGCCGCCTGGCATTCCACCAGCAAACTCGTCATGCCCAGGAACATCACGCCGATCCTGTTGCCCTCACGCTCGCCGGAGCTCAATCCGGTCGAGAACATCTGGCAATACATGCGCGCCAACTGGCTCTCGAACCGCGTCTTCGAAAGCTACGACGCCATCATCGAGGCGATGTGCGAGGCCTGGAACAAACTCGTGGCGATTTCCGACGCCATCAAATCAATCGGATTGCGCGAATGGGCGCATGTGGGTAGGTGCAAATGACCCTTGGTATTAGGCGAATAGTCGGAATATGACTGTCTGCGCCGGATGTTTTGAGTGACCCATGGGTCAATCCTGAGCAGCCGTGGCATTTGCTGAGCACAAGGATTCAAGTTCACGCGCAAGATTGGCAAAATCGGCGATGGAGATTTCCTCGGCTCTGGCTGTTGGCTCAACTCCACATCTCTCGAGCAATGCCGCTGTATCGACATCCAGACTCTTCAACGATTGCCGCAGCATTTTACGGCGTTGCCCGAACGCAGCTTGTGCAACCTGACCCAGATATCGTTGCGTGCAAGGCAGCGGCGAGGCGCGCGGCGCCAATTCCACGACAGACGATGTGACCTTCGGGGGCGGCGTGAAGGCGGCGGGGGATACATCGAAGAGGATGCGCGCCTGTGTGCGCCATCCTGCGAGCACAGCCAGTCTGCCGTAGTCAGCGCGCTGTTGAGGTGTCGCAACAATTCTTTGCGCGACTTCGCGCTGGAACATCAAAATCATCCGGTCATAAAAAGGCGGCCATTGCGCGCATTCCAGCCAGCCACCCAATAATACCGTTGCAATATTGTAGGGAAGGTTTGCGACAATGCGCACCTGAGTTCCCGGCTCGCGCCGCTCTGCAAGGGCAGGGTAATCAATTCCAAGCGCATCAGCCGCTACGATTTCGAGGCGTCCGGGATAATGGCTGGAAATGGCCTCCAGCGCCGCGATACAGCGTTCGTCGCGCTCGATAGCGATCACCTTGCGCGCGCCTTCGGCGAGCAACGCGCGTGTCAGTCCGCCTGGTCCTGGCCCGACCTCAATGACTGTGACGTCAGCAAGTGGCCCTGCCGCACGCGCGATCTTGCCGGTCAGGTTGAGATCGAAAAGGAAATTCTGTCCGAGCGATTTCTTGGCGGCCAGTCCGAATGCGGCGACAACTTCGCGCAGGGGAGGAAGCTCGTCGATGGCGCTCACGCCGCCTTGTCCATGGGCGCGCGCACAAGCCTTGTCGCGAGCGCCAGCGAAGCGAGCAGCGAGTCAGCGCGGGCAATACCCTTGCCTGCAATGTCATAGGCTGTGCCGTGATCAGGCGATGTACGAATGAACGGCAGCCCCAGCGTGATGTTGACGCCGCTGTCGAAAGCAATCGTTTTGATCGGGATCAGCGCCTGATCGTGATACATGCAGATGGCTGCATCATAGGTTTTGCGGGCGGCGGCATGGAACATCGTGTCAGCAGGCAACGGACCGCGAGCCTGAATCCCTTCGGCTATCAAATCAGCCACAGCAGGCGCGATGATGTCGCGATCTTCACTGCCCATGGAGCCATTTTCGCCCGCATGGGGATTGAGGCCTGAAATCGCCAGTCGTGGCTGGGCTATGCCAAATTTTGTGCGCAGGTCAAATGCCGTGATACGCGCCGTTTCGACGATCAGTTCACGGGTGAGGCCCGACAGAACCTTCTTCAATGAGATATGGATCGTCACCGGTACGACGGCGAGTTCTTCACACCAGAGCATCATGACCGGGTGAACATGCACGCCATAATAACGCTGCGCCAGTTCTCCCAGGAATTCGGTATGGCCGGGATGTGCGAAGCCCGAACGATACAGCGCATCCTTGGTAATCGGGTTGGTCACCAGCGCACTGGCAGCGCCAGTTGAAACAAGCTGCACAGCTTTTTCGATGGATGCGATCGTTGGACGCGCATCCTCTGTCGAAACAATCCCGGGTTGCCCGTCTACAGCATGGCCGACAGGCAGCACAGGAAACGCCTTGGGGAAAATGTGTGTTATCGCGTCGCGCAGGTCACCCTCGTCGATCGTCTGTACGGGCACATCGAGACCGCTGCTGCGCGCCAGCCTTCCGATATGGGCAGGATCGGCAATCAGGAAAAACGGCGAGCCCTGCTGGCGGCTGGACATCCAGGCCTTGAGCGCAATCTCCGGCCCTATGCCGGAGGGATCACCCATGGTCATTGCCACGGGGGCCGCAGCAAGCGGTGCATTCGCTGCCGTCTTATCCATAGGGAGTTACTTCTTCACGATGACCGCGCGCTTGCGCAGTTCGGCATAGCGTTTTTCGGCATCCACCTGAAGTTTGCGCATCAACAATGTATCGCGAATGGATTCACTTGCAGAACTGCCAGATCCGGCGTCAGATTTCCCGCACACAGCCAGCATCTCCACGCCTGTTGGACCCCGGGACGGTGGTGACAACTGACCGACCGGTGTTCGGTCGAGCGTTGATACAAGTTCGGCGCTGAGCGTATTCGCGCGGCGGCTGATTTGGGGCTGGATAGCAACATCACGCAAGGCGCGGGCGAGTTGCAGACCTGCGGTACAATCACGAAAGCGGCTGCGCAGATTGGTAGCTTCAGAAAATCTGGCATTATAGGTCGCAACAGAAGCGCTGGCTGGCACAACGAAAATGACTTGCTGAAGACGAAATTCCTGCGAACCTATCGTGCTGCCTTTTTTTTGCATCTCGGCGCGGACTTCTTCTTCGCTGACGCTCACAGCCTTGTTGATCGCGCCGACCAGGCCACGCCAAGAGTAAGCGGCGCGCCAATGTTCCTGCCAATGGTTCTTGTCGATCCCGGCGCGCTGGATGCCGGCCGACAGTTGTTGCGGGGAAATCTTGCGCTCGCCGGCATCGCGGGTTGCTTCGTTGGAGATTTCCTGCTCGCTGACACTGATGCCATACTTCCTGGTTTCAAGAAGCTTCAGCCTGTCTTCGACCAGACTTTCCGTTGCTGCCTGCGCGCTGGCGGGCATACGCAAGATGGAGAGCAACTTCATGCGTTGCGCAATATCGTAATTCGTGATCGGGCTGTCATTGGCCGTGAGAACGACGGTTTGCGCAAGGACAGGCGTTGCCGATAGTGTCGCAGCTGCAAGGCAGACAGCCACCAGCCGACCAGCCACGATAGAACGGCCATTCTGGAAAGAACCAGGCTTCATGTCATGCTTCCCTGTTTTTACGTCTTATCGGATTACGCCGCCGCCTAATCCGTCCTGAACCGGTGTTTCGCCCAGGCTAGAGCGCACTTTTGTATCACCGACGGTGCGCAATTGCAGTGAGAAAAGGAGCGTCTGATTGCGAACCGATTGTCCAGCGCCATTGGCCTGCAGAACCGAAGTATATTGCACGCCGAGCGTTGTGCAATCGTCAGTATATGTAGCGCCCAGACCCAATCCGGCAATGGAAAACAAGGGCGCTGGCCTGATCGCCGGTCCCGTCGTCGCCGCACCGTTGTAGAGATGGCGTGAGAGATCGAAGATAACATTGCCGTTCAACGCGATATTTTCCGTTATCTTGTATTTTGCGCCAGCCGCCAGGCCCTCGCGCCTCTGATCATAACCGATCAGCGGTTGTGCCGAATAGCGCGCGTATTGCAGGCTGGTCTCGAAAGATCCGAAATTCATGTTCGCCATGAGATCGACGCGCTTGATTTCGCGGGTGTCGGGATCGATCCGGCTCTTGGCTATGAAGGAGAACATCGAATTTGGCGCAAAGGCGAGGCGCGCCACCACATCTGAACGCTTTTTGTCGAGTCCGGAATTCAAACCAACATTTGCTGCGTCCGGAGAAGCATAAGAGTTGTTGCCAGCCAGTTGCATGGACTGGCCTATCATCGCACTGAGATAGCCGCCCTGCTTGAATGTGGCCGTGTACTGGAAACCATAATTGGCGCGCGTGCCGCCTTCGAAGCGATCATACCCAGAGTATTTCGAATAATCGAACAGGTTGGTTTCGTCGAAAACCAGACTCTGCGCATCTTCGTTCACTTTGGTCACATTGCGCGAGGTGTTCGGTCGCACGATGATCTGGGCAATCGGCTCGAAAACATGCCACGCAAGCGAATCCGAAGCGAGGAAGGGATAACGATATTCGATACCCGCACCGGGCGTCACCTGGCCGAAAAATGTCTTGTTGCCGTTATTGAAGAATGTCGCCTGGTCGTTGTTGGATATCTGCGATGCGCATTGGCCTTTAAATAGACCTTCTTCCACAGGAATTTTGCAGTCGGGATTGTTGAACGTCCGGTTGCCACCATCGGCAACATTGATCCAGGCGCCGTTCACATGTGCAAATGCGAAGGGTGTCCATACCTGGCCAATAGGATCTATAAACTTGCGCTTCCATTCGATGTTCAACGTCGCACGCGAGTAATTGCCAGCCATGCCACGTAGAAGGCATTGCGTGCGACTATACGTGGGAGCAC
>CAMDKB010000384.1 GCA_945901195.1 Rhizobium sp. Q54 | reverse complement strand
GTGTCTGGGCGGCATTCGTGGAGACTTTCGCCAAACTCCGAAGCGTTTTCGCGTCGAAATCCGCGCGCAGGGGAATAGGCAAAGACATGACGAACCTCCTCGTTCGCCACGAATGAATCAGACACCGACTGATTTGGATAGCCAGAACGGGTCACGCATCAAGGGAGATGGTATAACACCCGCTATGTCATGACTACTTTTCAGGCTTCCAACGTCCGCAAGCGGTCATGGGAAGAGGACGTGCTCGGCCGCAGCGTCGTTCGGCCCGGCGGCTCTTTTGTCGCCAATATCAACGATGGCTCAGGTTTTTGCATGTTCGACTTGCGCGCCAAATTCCAGGGCGGTCGCCAGGCGGAGCGCCGTAACGTGAACGTCTGCACAGTCTCCAGCTGGACCGTCAACAATTGAAACCAGACCGGTTTATTTCACCTGTTTAAAGCCAGCGGGCCTTGCCGAAATGGCTGGAACGACCGCCCGGCCAGCGGCGCGACCGTCAGTCCGGAAACCAACTTTGCCAGCATGGCATCAGCCACGGGCATGCGCGAAACCGGAGCCGCCAGCCAGTCCCGCAGGAACGGAAGCACCCGGCTGTCGGACTGATAGAAGGGTGTGAAAATCGCGCTGCCGGCCTGGAACAAGAGCACGTGCCAGCGCCGCATGCGCGCGTAGTCCGAAAGCGCGCTGACCACATTTTGTGAATGAGCAAGCGCGCGCGCCAGCGCGAGGGCATCCAGCAGCGCCATATTGGCGCCCTGGCCGAGCTGCGGACTGGTCGAGTGCGCGCAATCGCCTATGTGCACGAGCGCCTGACCATAGGGCCGCGCCAGCGTGAAATGTTCATAATGCGCCAGTGTGAGATCATCTGGCGATGTGATGGACTCCAGCAATGGTGCGCATTGCGGCCACAACGAACAGACTTCGTCTTTCCAGGCAGCAAGTCCCCGGGACCGCCAGTGTTCGACATCCTGCTGACGGATGCTCCAGAAAAACGCAGCCTCCTGCGGTCCACCCGCTTGTCTCTGGCCAACCGGAAGAACACCAGCCATCCGGCTTGCCCGGAAATATCTTTGCTCCAGCGCATCGGGTGCGAAACCCAGATCTCCCGATATGGGAATATTGGCCCAAAACGCTCCGTAGCTCAGATGCTGGCTTCTGGTGTACGGCGGCCTGAGGGGAGAGCGCGATCCCATGGCGTCCACAACCAGGTCAAACGCGCCCAGATGCCGGCCGTCCGAGTCAGTGAGAACACGCTTGCCGTTTAACATATCGCTGCCAGAAACCGGCGTGGATGAATGGACGGAAAGTCCTGCGTCCATTGCCGCTTGGTAAAGCACGTCAAACAATGCGGATCGGTGCACAGCCAAACCCGACCAGCCTGTCCCCCTCGCGCTATAACGCACGTCCAGAACGATGCGCCCGGACGGCGCCGCCCGCCCAAAAAGACGATTGATGACAGCTCCGCGAGCGAAAATCGCTTCGGCAAGACCAAGTTCTGCCAGCACACCCAGCCCGGTTGGTTGCAGAATCAACCCGGACCCTACGGGCCGCGGTGCATCGAAGCGTTCGTAAATATCGATGCGATGCCCGGCGCGATGCAGCAATAGCGCGGCAGCAAGGCCTGCCGGCCCACTGCCGCAGATCGCGATATGAAGGGCGCCCAGCCGTCCCGGTTCACCGGTCAAAGTTCCCAATCCTGCCTGATTGAATCCTGTCCAACTACGACCTTGTCATTGCCCGCAATGCGCGCCGGTTTCAACCTTGCATCAACTGGCAACAGGTCCCCGTGATAACGCAGCGATGCCGGTGCGCGCAAGTTCCACAAGACCCAGAGGGCGCACGAGTTCGACGAAATCGTCTATTTTTTCCGGCTTGCCCGAGAGTTCGAAAATGAAGCTCTCCAAAGTCGTGTCGACGATCTTGGCGTTGAATGCTTGCGCCAGCCGCAAGGCCTCGACACGATTTTCGCCCTTTCCGGCCACCTTGATCAACGCCAGATCGCGCTCGATAGAGCGCCCATGCAGGGTGAGGTCTGTCACCTTGTGAATGGGAACGATGCGTTCGAGCTGATGGCTGATCTGCTCGATGGCTTCGGGCGAGCCTGTGGTGACAATCGTGATGCGTGACCAACGCTCGGCATGGGCAACTTCAGCAACTGTCAGGCTCTCGATATTATAGCCCCGCCCTGAAAACAGCCCGACGACGCGCGCCAGCACACCCGGCTCATTGTCGACAAGCACCGACAACGTGTGGCGTTCAGCGTTCGAGCGCACTGTAGCGGAGGAATAAGGCGAGAGAGATGCGATATCGGTCATGATCTATCCACTTGGCTTTTCGCATCGCCCCGGAAAAGGCACGCGAGATAACGTTCCACAAGTTGAAGAGGCGAGCGCCTCACACCAGCATCTTGCCCTTTTCATCAATAACGGCGCCGATATCCTGATCAACGTCAGCGAGGATCATTTCATTGTGCGCCTTGCCTGAGGGGATCATCGGGAAGCAATTTTCTTGCTTGTCCACGAGACAGTCAAAAATTACAGCGCCGGGATGGTTGATCATCTCCATGATGGCATCATCAAGTTTGGCCGGATCGTCGCAACGAATGCCCTTTGCGCCGTAAGCGTCGGCCAGCTTTACGAAATCTGGCAACGAAGCCGAGTAGCTTTCCGAATAGCGCCCGCCGTGCAGCAATTCCTGCCACTGACGCACCATGCCCATATACTCGTTGTTGAGGATGAATATCTTCACCGGCAGGCGATATTGATGCGCGGTCGACATCTCCTGGATATTCATAAGGATCGAGGCTTCGCCCGCTATATCGATCACAAGCGATTGCGGATGCGCCATCTGGGTGCCGATGGCAGCTGGAAGCCCATAGCCCATTGTGCCCAGGCCACCCGATGTCATCCAGCGATTTGGCTCGTTGAAATGATAATGCTGTGCAGCCCACATCTGGTGCTGGCCAACCTCGGTCGTGATGTAGGTATCGCGATCCTTGGTCAACTCATAGAGCCGTTGCACCGCATGTTGCGGCTTGATCACGCTCTTGGAATTGCGGAACGCCAGTGAATTGCGCTTGCGCCAGCCATCGATCTGCTTCCACCAATCGGCGATCGCTGTTGCATCGGACTTGTGCGCCTCACTACGCCACAGGCGCACCATGTCTTCCAGCACGTGGCCGCAATCACCAATGATGCCGAGATCGACCTTCACATTCTTGTTTATGGAAGAAGGATCGATATCGATATGGATCTTCTTTGCGTCCGGTGCGAATGCATCGAGCCTGCCGGTAATGCGATCATCAAAACGTGCGCCCACGCAGATGATGAGATCGCTCCCATGCATGGTGAGGTTGGCCTCATACGTGCCGTGCATGCCCAGCATGCCCAGCCATTGCTTGCCATTGGCCGGATAAGCGCCCAGTCCCATCAAGGTGGATGTCACGGGAAAGCCCGTCAGGGCAGCTAATTCGCGCAGCGTATCGGACGCAGATTTGCCCGAATTGATGACGCCCCCGCCCGTATAGAACACAGGCCGCTTGGCCTGCGCCATCATCTCGACTGCCTGTTTGATCTTGTCGAGATCACCCTTCATTTTGGGTTGATATGTCTTGTGCGTGATGTTCTTCACAAAATTGTAGTCGCCCGTCGCGAACTGCACATCCTTGGGCAGGTCAACCACCACAGGCCCCGGACGGCCAGAGCGCGCCACGTGAAACGCTTCATGCAGAATGCGCGGCAGATCTTCGATCGAGCGCACGAGATAATTGTGCTTGGTGCAATGGCGCGTAATGCCCACCGTATCGCATTCCTGGAACGCATCCGAGCCAATCAGATGGGTCGGCACCTGCCCCGTAAGGCAAACCAGCGGAATGGAATCCATCAACGCATCCGTCAGCGCCGTGACCGCATTTGTTGCACCCGGGCCAGACGTCACAAGCAAAACGCCCACTTTGCCCGTCGAGCGCGCATAGCCTTCCGCTGCATGTCCAGCGCCCTGCTCATGGCGGACCAGAACATGTTTCACGTAGTTCTGATGAAAAATGGCATCATAGATCGGAAGCACAGCGCCGCCCGGATAGCCGAACACCGTATCCACGCCCTGATCGGCCAGGGCCTGCACCACCATTTCCGCTCCGGTCATCTGCTTGCCCATTTGAATCACTCCGTTCTCTTTCGTTCTGTTCCGTCATATTCCAGGCAATAAAAAAGGCCCCGGGAGGGACCTTGAAAGCGCCTTGGGCGGGTCGCCGGGGCTGTCCCCGTCCCGTCTAAGGCGCACTACCTACCACAAGAATGGAACCGTTCATCACGAACCTTTTCCCCGCTACGGATATCCCGCGCTGTTAACATTGTTTAATCCTGGCCGCCGATCAGGTCAAGGCATTTTGCAAACACGCAATACTGCTGACACGTTTGTAGCTGGCCTCTAGCACTACTTTGGCAGATTGTGCTCGACGGGTTCGGCGAGGAGTTTCTCACAATGTGGACAGCGCCTGGGTGGCGGCCGAGTGAAGAGGTCGAGGATGGCTTGCCTGATGGCCGGCATGGTCGGT
>CAMDKB010000383.1 GCA_945901195.1 Rhizobium sp. Q54 | reverse complement strand
TGCAATCTACTGCGCGTGGCTCCGGGAAAGAGTTCCATCCGTCTGCGCCGCAAGGCCGCCGGATGGGACGACGACTACCTCGCCAGCCTCGTTGCCGCGTGAGAATTTTTATTCACCCGATTCCCCTGCAGAGTCGCCAGATCAATCCCGCCGAAGCGCCCAACGTCCACATGCCCTGCGAACATAAGGTAAAAAGCCCCGCAGTGACGCCAGAGAATTTCAGCACATCGCCAATGTCCAGAAAACTTGCAGCGCCGGCCGGCCTGTATTCTCCGGTGAATGAAAATGTAGGCGCCATCAGCTTTTAAGTTTCGGGAATGGTGAGCTTCAGAAACGCGGAATTGGCCGTGCCGACAGTTTTCGACTTCGCCACCATCCATCCGGGGCCCGCATAGAACGTGAAAGCGTTCATCGACGACGCGGATGGCAATGGCGGCGGAAGTTCTTCCGTACTCGTCGCCATCTTCGATGTCGGCACGCCGGTAATAGCGGATTTCAAGGCGGTGGCTTAGTAGTCCGGGGCATTCGCATCAGATTGCTCGCCCCTTCGGGAGAGTATCAGCCAAGACGACGGGACACTGCTGGACGGTTTGAAGGGGCATTTGACTTGTCGCCTGCCTCCAGCTTATAAGCCACGTGTTCCGGCGCGGGCCAGCCCGCGCCTTTTCGTTTGCGTCCACATGGTGAGTCCACATGGAAGCTGGCAAAAGAAGCCGGAACGCTGGTTCAATCACTGCCAAGAAGCCTGAAGCGGTTGAAATTGCTGCATTCAGGATCTGAACACGAGGGAAAACGATGTTCGCAGTTATCAAAACCGGTGGCAAACAATACCGGGTTGCTGCCGATGACAAAATTACGGTTATGCGCCTGGCCGGTGAGGCAGGCGAAAAGGTTACGTTTGACGACGTTCTCATGCTCGCCGATGGCGACAATTGCGAATTTGGCGTCAAGGCTAGCGTCTCGGGCGAAATCGTCGAGCAGGCGCGTGGCGACAAGGTCATCGCATTCAAGAAGCGCCGCCGGAAGAATTCCAAGCGCAAGCGTGGCCATAAACAGGATCTGACGGTGGTCAAGATCACGGCAATCGCCCGCGGCTGAGCCTCAGGCATTCCATTTCCGCACTTTCCGGGTTATATATACGGAAGAATTCAAACTTACCCGTTCGAGCTGCGTGGCCAGAAGCCTGCGCTTTGCGGATAAAGATACAGGAGCAGAACAATGGCTCATAAAAAGGCAGGCGGCTCGTCACGCAACGGTCGCGATTCCGATGGCCGCCGTCTCGGCGTGAAAAAGTTTGGTGGCGAATCCGTCATCGGCGGCAACATTCTGGTACGTCAGCGCGGCACGAAATGGCATCCCGGCGCCAATGTCGGCATGGGCAAGGATCATACGCTTTTTGCCCTTTGTGAAGGCAAGGTGCTTTTCAAGGATAACGGTAAACGTGCATCCGTGGACGTAGTACCGGCTCAGCTTTTGCAGGCAGCCGAATAGGCGAGGTTTGACGAAGAACCCCGCCGGCTTCCAAACCCCGGCGGACCGTTCTTCAAGACACGGGTCCAGTCATCCCAAAGGGAAGACGGCAGGGGAGATGGGAAGCCATCTCCCCTTCGTCGTTATGACGCGTTGCCGAAGTAAATCTCCGGCGAATGCGCCACACGGGTACAAAAGCTTGACCCGACTGGATGTGACCGATGTTTTCCGATCTGCTGCGGGACGATGTGTTCAGGCTGGAAACGGCGCGGCTTTGGTTGCGCTGGCCGCGCATGGCGGATGCGCCATCGCTGGTACGCTACGCAGGTGAAAAACAGGTCGCTGAAATGACGGCGTCAGTACCCCATCCCTACGCGCAGCCCGAAGCGGAGAAATTCATCTTCGCATGCCGCGCCGGGAATGCGTCGGGAAGCCAGATCGCGCTTGCTTTGACGCGCAAAGGCAAGCCGGCAGAGGCGATCGGGATGATCGGCATTCACGAAACGAGAGCTGGCCACGCTTTCGTCGGGTACTGGATCGGGCTGCCGTTTCACGGCCAGGGCCTGATGAGCGAGGCTTTGGCCGCCATGGTTGATCTGTGCTTCAGGGCGGGCGATGTGGAAAGCATCAATGCGGATGCATTGGTGGAGAATGGCGCAGCGCGGCGCGTATTGGAGAAGAGCGGTTTTGTACCTTCCGGGGTTGGCCCGGTGAATCTGCCGGTGCGCGGGGGCGTATTTCAGCGCGCGAGCTACCATATCGAGCGCAGTCACTGGCAGGCCAATTCCATGGCGCTTGCCCATGCGCCCGGAAACGTTGGGGCGGCGACCTGAGTGGCCCGCACAGAAAAATTGTCCGCGAGGACAATAAGGATTAGGTTTCGGATATGAAGTTCCTCGATCAGGCAAAAGTCTACATTCGATCCGGCGATGGCGGCGCGGGCGCGGTTTCGTTCCGGCGTGAGAAGTTCATCGAGTTCGGCGGGCCGGACGGTGGCAATGGCGGTCGTGGCGGCGATGTCGTTATCGAGTGCGTCGATGGCCTCAACACCTTGATTGACTATCGCTATCAGCAGCATTTCAAGGCGAAAACCGGCCAACACGGCATGGGCCGCAACCGCCACGGCGCCAAAGGCGACAGCGTCACGCTGAAAGTGCCGGTAGGCACGCAAATCTACGAGGAAGACAACGAGACCCTGATTGCCGATCTCACCGAAGTCGGCGAAACCTTTGTCATCGCCGAGGGCGGAAATGGCGGCTTCGGCAATCTGCATTTCACCACATCAACCAATCGGGCCCCTCATCACGCCAATCCCGGCCAGATCGGCGATGAGCTGACGATCTGGCTACGGCTGAAACTGATTGCGGACGCGGGCCTTGTGGGGCTCCCGAATGCCGGAAAATCTACGTTCCTGGCCAGCGTTTCATCAGCAAAACCCAAGATTGCGGATTATCCCTTCACGACTCTCCACCCCGGCCTTGGGGTCGTGCGCTCTGACGGGCGCGAATTCGTGCTTGCCGATATTCCCGGCCTGATCGAAGGCGCACACGAGGGCCACGGGCTTGGCGACCGGTTCCTCGGCCATGTGGAACGCTGCCGCGTGATCCTGCATCTCATTGACGCCACGTGCGAGCACGCGGGCACGGCCTATCGCATCGTCCGCAAGGAACTGGCAGCTTATGGCAATGGGCTGGATGAAAAGCCTGAAATCATTGCGTTGTCCAAGTCCGATATAGCTGATGCCTTTACCTTGGGTCAGCAGATGGAACGCCTCAAACGCGCCATCCGAAGCTACGGCCCGCCGGTGGTGGAGGGTGAACGACGCAGGCCGCCGCTCATCATTTCCGCGCCGACCCATCATGGTGTGACAGAAGCCCTGCGCGCGTTGCGCCGGGTCATCGACGGCGAAAACGAGATGGAAGCCGCTAGTGGGCCGCAGGAAGCCTGGCGGCCTTGAGATCGGCAACCTTGAGACTGCGTGAATTTGATGCTATGCTAGCATTTCATTGATAGTTGCTAGCAATCGGTGCGGTATGGGACGACAGCTCAATATTCGTAGTGACAAGGCCAGCGACATAGCGCGCCGCATGTCTGCGCATTTGGGCCTGTCTTCAACTCGTGTTGTCGAAGAAGCGCTGGAGGCTTTCGAACAAGCTCACCGCCTGCCGAGCAAACGCGTGACTCGCGAGGAAGCCGCGAGCTTTCGAAGGGAATTGCTCGCATTGGTTGACGAATCCAACGCCAAGCGGACCAGGCCCCTCGACGAAACCGAGCTATATGACAGTTTTGGCCTGCCTAAATGATTGCTCTGGACAGCTCTGCTATCATTGCCATTTTGAAGAAGGAGCAAGAGGCGCTCACATTCGCTGAAATCATCAGTGAATATGACTGGATCATAGGCGCACCCACCGCGTTCGAGTGTTTTCTGGTTGCGCGCAATCAGGGAACTGAAGAAGACGTGCGCGCACTGGACCTCATATTTTCTTATCCCAGTGGTTCAGTAATCAATTTCGGCGAAGAACATTTTCGCATAGCCCGTCTGGCCTTTGACAGCTTCGGCAAAGGACAGGACAACTCCACGAAACTGAATTTCGGAGATTGCCTCTCCTATGCCGTAGCGAAAGTAAATCGCGTTCCCCTGCTCTATAAAGGCAACGACTTCACCCACACCGACATCGAGCCAGCTTACCGCCTGTGACCCAAACCCCCGCTCTTTCCTCATTCCGCCGCATCGTCGTCAAGGTCGGCTCGTCCCTGCTTGTTGATCAGGCCAGGGGCGCGGCCAAGCGCGAATGGCTGGAGGCACTGGCGGATGATCTGGCGGGCCTGCACCAGCAGGGCTGCGATGTGCTGGTGGTTTCATCAGGCTCCATCGCGCTGGGGCGCACGGTTCTTAAACTGCCGCGCGGCACTTTGAAACTTGAAGACTCCCAGGCCTCAGCCGCGGTTGGCCAGATTGCGCTGGCGCGCATGTGGTCGGAGGCGCTGGGGGCGCGCGGCATGACGGCGGGGCAAATTCTTGTCACGCTGAACGACACCGAAGAGCGCCGCCGCTATCTCAACGCACGCGAAACCATCGGGCGGCT
>CAMDKB010000382.1 GCA_945901195.1 Rhizobium sp. Q54 | reverse complement strand
CCGGCCATTGAACGAGGCGATCCGCGCGGTGACGGAAACCACTGCCGATCAATTCATGGCTGATACAAAAGCGCTCGGCTGCCTTGAACCCGATGTTCAACCCCGTGCAACCGACAATATCGCGGAAATGATTGCGATCATCCAGACGTTGATTGCAAACAAGCATGCGTATGTGGCGGACGGCGAAGTGCTGTTTTCAGTCACGTCCATGCCCGACTATGGCCGTCTCTCGAATCGCACACTCGATGAACAGCAGGCGGGCGCGCGCGTGGCGGTGGAAGCGCACAAACGCAATCCCGGCGATTTCGTGTTGTGGAAATTATCAAGCGCAGACGAGCCTGGCTGGGACTCGCCCTGGGGCCGCGGACGCCCCGGCTGGCACATCGAATGTTCTGCCATGAGCAACCGCTATCTCGGCGAAACCTTCGACATTCACGGCGGCGGCCTCGACCTTATTTTCCCGCACCACGAAAACGAAATCGCTCAATCGCGCTGCGCCTTCGGCCATGACGTGATGGCGAACGTCTGGATGCACAACGGCTTCTTGCAGGTTGAAGGCGAGAAGATGAGCAAGAGCTTGGGCAATTTTATTACTATCAGTGAGCTGCTTGAAACGAAGAACTTTGGGTCGAACAAGTGGCATGGCTACGTCGTGCGTCTAGCCATGTTACGTTCTAACTATCGACAGCCAATTGACTGGACAGTCGATGCGTTGGTCGAGATGCGGAAAGCACTATTCAATTGGACGACGAACGCAATTGGTTTTGAGCCAACCAAGGTATCGGAAGATGTCTTGGAAGCTTTGTCCGACGATCTGAATACCGCAGCGGCCGTTGCAGTTATTCACAATCTTAATCGGGCAGCTGCAAATAGGACCAACGCCGAGGCCTGCGCCGAAATGTCGGCGACACTGCGTTTTCTCGGCATTTGGAACGGAGAAAGACCGGACGATATCTTTTCTTACGGCTACGATGTTCAATCTGGTCCTTCGGATGCAGATGTCGCTCCCCTCATCACGGACCGCCTTGCTGCCCGCGCGGTAAAAAACTGGTCTGAATCCGACCGCATCCGCGATGAACTCGTCGCCATGGGCATACAGCTGAAAGATGCAAAAGACCCTGCAACCGGCGAATTGACAACAACATGGGAGGTAAAGCGATGACCCCGGCGCTCTCTCTATTGTCTAAAAAATTTGCCACGCGCCCCCCTTCTCCCCTGGCGGGAGAAGGTCCCCGCCGGAGGCGGGGGGATGAGGGGGCGCGCGAAGCGCGCTTGAATCTTGCAACATGTCTGAAAGTCATTGTTCCAATCACGCAGCGTGTGTGCGCTTCGCGCGCCCCCTCATCCGTCTGGCTTCGCCAGCCACCTTCCCCCGTCGGGGGGGAAGGACGTGCGCAGGATACAACGAGTGCACCGTCATGACCTTCCCTCTGCGCCCCTTTCTTGCCACCGATACATTCGCGCTTGCTGAACTCTTTCGCGAGGCGGTGTATGATCTGGCTTCCGAGCATTACGATGAAGATCAGCGCATCGCCTGGATGTCTACGGTCAATGACGAGGAAGCGCTTGCGGAACGCCTGCAATCCCAACTTACGCTTGTCGCGACAGATGCAGGTGAACCTGCTGCATTCATCTCGCTCAAGGACAACGCGCATATTGACTTGATCTATGTGCTGCCGGGATTTGCGCGCGAGGGAGCGGGCACTGATCTCATCGAGGCCATCATGAAAATTGCTGCGGCGCGCGGCGCGCAAACGCTGACTGCCGATGTCAGTGACAATGCCAAGCCGTTTTTCGAGGCTTTCGATTTCGTGCCGGAGAAGCGCAACATGGTGATGATCGACGAAGAATATCTCGGGAATACGACCATGCGCAAGGCGCTGACGGACAAGTCGAAAGCCGCGATGGATGCGGCCAGGGAACAGGCCATGCGGGGAAAATCATGAGCGAAAAGCCAGAGCAGGACGAACCCACCTGGAAGACGACGCTACCTTTTCCCAAGCGCTGGGCGCTTTACATCGGCATCAAGTTCGCCGTTCTCGCGCTCGCAATATGGCTGACCTTGCGCTGGTATGGATTGATCTGAAATGAACCGCGAACGTCTTTACATCTTTGATACGACCTTGCGTGACGGGGCGCAGACGACCGGCGTGGATTTCTCGCTTGAGGACAAGCGCCAGATCGCTGTGATGCTCGATGATCTCGGTGTCGATTATATCGAAGGTGGCTATCCCGGTGCCAATCCGACCGACACGGAATTCTTCCGGCAAAAGCCGGTCAAGCGCGCGAGGTTCGCGGCCTTCGGCATGACCAAACGCGCCGGACGTTCAGCTGAGAACGATCCCGGCATCGCCGGTCTCATCGACACGGCAGCCGACACCATCACCTATGTCGCCAAGACCTGGGATTATCACGTGCATGTCGCGCTTGGCTGTACACTGGAAGAAAATCTCGATTCCATCGATGATTCCATTCGCCATGCGGTTAAAAAAGGTCGCGAGGCCATTCTCGATTGCGAACATTTTTTCGATGGCTACAAGGCCAATCGCAATTACGCTCTGGATTGCGCGAAGATGGCGCATCGGGCCGGCGCGCGCTGGATCGTATTATGCGACACCAATGGCGGTACGCTGCCTCATGAAATCGAAGCCATCGTGCGCGATGTGGCGCTGCATGTACAAGGCGCTCATCTGGGCATTCACACCCATAACGATACGGAAAATGCTGTCGCCAACACATTTGCAGCTGTGCGCGCCGGTGCGCGGCATATTCAGGGCACACTCAATGGCCTTGGCGAGCGTTGTGGCAACGCCAATCTCGTGTCGATCATTCCAACTCTTTTGTTGAAGAGCGAGTTTGCGGATAAATTCGACATTGGCGTGTCCAAGGCAAAGCTCGCGCAACTCACCCGTCTCAGTCACACCTTCGATGAATTGCTCAATCGCCAGCCCAATCGCCACGCGCCGTATGTCGGCGCTTCGGCCTTTGCGACCAAGGCGGGCATTCATGCGTCTGCTGTGCTGAAAGACCCACGCACTTATGAGCATGTTGCGCCTGAAACTGTCGGCAATGCCCGCCGTGTTCTGGTCAGCGATCAGGCCGGGAAGTCCAACGTCGTATCGGAACTCGAACGGCTCGGCGTCGATGTCGCCAAAGATGATCCACGCATCAGCCGCGTGCTTGATGAAGTGAAGGAGCGCGAGGCGCTCGGCTATGCCTATGAAGGCGCCGATGCCTCATTCGAATTGCTGGCGCGCCGCATGCTGGGGCAGGTGCCTGCCTATTTCGAGGTGGAGCGTTTCAGCGTGAACGTCGAGCGCCGTCATAATGCGCTGGGCGAACTGGTTTCGGTTTCGGAAGCCATAGTGAAAGTGAAAGTGGGCGATGAAACACTGATCTCGGCGGCAGAAGGCAATGGCCCCGTCAATGCGCTCGATCTGGCGTTGCGCAAAGATCTGGGAAAATACCAACCCTTCATCAACGATCTTAATTTGATCGATTATCGTGTGCGCGTATTTCAAGGTGGTACGGATGCCGTCACGCGCGTGCTGATCGAGTTTCGCGATGGTGAAGGCGCGCGCTGGTCCACCGTCGGCGTTTCGGCAAACATTATCGATGCGTCGTTTCAGGCGCTCGTGGACGCTATCAACTACAAGCTGATGAAAGCGGGGGCGTGAGGCAGCGCGCTGCTCGTGTCTTGAAGGACACTGGAGTCCAGCCTTTAAAGCCTCGGATCAAGCGTCGTATCGGGTGTGCGCAAAGCCAGCGTCCGTTGCGCGGCGCTTTCCATCATCGGCAGGACATCGCTGATTTGTTCCGCTACGAGATAGCGCACTTCCAGATCTTTGCGGATGAATTCATTCAAACGCATATGCGCCAGCAGTGACAGCAAAGGCCGCCAGAAACCGCCGATATCGGCAATGACAACGGGCTTGTCGTGGCGGTCGAGTTGCACCCATGTGAGCTGCTCGACAAGTTCTTCCAATGTGCCAATTCCACCCGGCAAGGCGAGGAACGCATCGGCGCGTTCAAACATCATGCGCTTGCGCGTGTGCATATCGGGCACGATGACAAGTTCGCTGGCGTCCTTGTACATCCGCTCGCGCGAATGCAGGAATTCGGGAATGATGCCGGTGACATGGCCGCCATTCTCGATCACCGCGCGGGCGGTGGCGCCCATCAGCCCCATCTGTCCGCCGCCATAGACCAGGCCGATGCCGGCAGCGGCAAGCAATTGTCCGAACTCCAAAGCGGATTGCATGAAACGTTCATCAGCGCCCGGAGATGAGCCACAATAAACACAGACGTTCCGAATCGCTTTTTGCATGGCGATTTGTCGCCTGCCGGCGGCGTGTGGTCAAACGCCGGGGAAAGGCCTGAAATTACCCGATTTCTCATAGCCAGTGGTAAAGCACGGGCATCACTAGCGTCCCAACGTTAATCGAACAAATTCAATTGGTTGGATGGCTCGTTCTCCGAACTTTGCTGCGGCCAGTCCTGAAACAGGCTTAAAACCTGGGTTTTCTCGAAAAGCGCGAGGCTCAAAATCTGTAGGATTTCGTAGAGGC
>CAMDKB010000381.1 GCA_945901195.1 Rhizobium sp. Q54 | reverse complement strand
CGTGCCGGACGTGCTGTTCCAGCCGCATTCGGCGCCCTTGGGCATTGCATTTTATAATGGGGCGATGTTTCCCGCTGACTATCGCGGCGATGCTTTCGTTGCGCTGCACGGCTCCTGGAATCGCAGCAAGCGCACGGGGTACAAGGTTGTGCGGCTGCGTTTTTCTGAAGGCAAGCCGACGGGCGTTTATGAGGATTTCCTGACCGGCATGGTCGCCGATGACGCCAGCGTCTGGGGCAGGCCTGTCGGACTGACCGTCATGAAAGACGGTTCGCTTCTGATGAGCGAGGATGCGAGCAATACAATCTGGCGTGTCAGTGTGCCGGTAAAATGAATGATAGCCGGCTCGCGTTCGCGCTTGCGTATCACACGGGCGTTGCGACAAACAGCATCCGGCCCTGATTGTGGCCTATGTTTCGCGCAGCACGATGTCCGGAAAATCCATGCGTGCCCAGCAGCTTTATGAAGTCTTCCGGCGTGTAGCGTGTCAGCCCGAGCTTGTCGCGCAATTTTCGGTAGTCCGAAAAGATGGTGCGCAAAACGCCCATGAAAGCCGCGAAAACAAACCCGTCGTCCCATGCAAAGCGAAACAATGCGAGCGTATCGGCGATGGCGTTGTCATTCACATGAATGACGTCGCCGATCGCTAGCAAGCCCGTTGGCTTCAGCTTTCGGTGTAGCAGATCGAGTGCTGCGCCCAATTGCGCGTGCGAAAGATATTGCACGACCGAATTGATGATCACGAAATCGAGTGATTGATCGGGCAGCTTGTTCAGCGCCGCTTCGTCGAGTATTTCGATGCGCGCATTCGCTGCGAATTTGCGCTGCAAATTGTCGATCACGCTGGGCGCGGTATCGAAGAGGTACAGCTTGCCGCAATGTTCTGCGACGGCGCCCGCCGCGTCCGCTTCGCCGCAACCATAGTCGAGCGCGATGGATACAGGCCCGGGCACGAGGGCGGCAATATCGGCGGCAATCCTCGCGAAATGGAGCGTGCGATGGCGCGCGTTCACATAGATCGGATGCGGTCCGTTCCAGTATTCGCGCCAGTCCATCAATGTCTCCAGATCTAAAAATCTTGGCGCGGTTGTGATTATCGGCCTGTGCCGGTGAAAGCAATGCGCAACATGTTCGTTGCGCCGGGCGTACCGAATGGCAGGCCTGCGACGACGATGATGCGTTCGCCTTCGCCTGCAAACCCTTCATCGACTGCGATCTTGCAGGCGCGGGCAGCGATGTCATCACCTTCTCGGGCGTCTTCGGTCACGATGGGATGCACGCCCCAGCCCAGAGCAAGTCGTCTGGCGGTGTTGATGTCGGGGGTCAGCGCCAGAATGGGCGCACGGGGGCGCTCCCGCGAAATACGGAATGCGGTAGAGCCGGAAGATGTGAGGGCGCAGATCGCCCGGAGATCAAGCGTTTCAGCCACATCGCGCGCCGCCACAGCGATGGCGTCCGCGCCTGTAGCTTCGGGCGTATCGCGTTGGGCGTTCAGAATCGCGCGATGGATATCGTCAGCTTCGATTTCTTCGGCGATACGATTCATCATCGCCACGCTCTCGATCGGAAATTGCCCTGCCGCGCTTTCCGCCGAAAGCATTATGGCGTCGGCGCCTTCATAGACGGCAGTGGCGACGTCGGAAACTTCCGCGCGGGTCGGGACGGGCGCCGAGATCATCGATTCCAGCATTTGTGTCGCGACAACCACCGGCTTGCCGTAGCGGCGGGCCATGCGCGTAATGCGCTTTTGCAGGCCGGGCACTTTCTCCACGGGCATTTCGACGCCCAGATCGCCGCGGGCGACCATCAACGCATCGGACACTTCCATGATTTCAGCCAGCCGCGAAATGGCCTGGGGCTTTTCGATCTTGGCGAGCACCAGTGCACGTCCGGCTGCTATTTTCTTGACCGCCGCAATGTCTTCGGGACGCTGCACAAAAGAAACAGCTACCCAGTCCACGCCGGCATTCAGTCCTGCTTCCAGATCAGACTGATCTTTCGGAGTCATGGCTGACACCGGAACATCGGTATCGGGCAGACTGACGCCCTTGCGATTAGAAATCTTGCCGCCAACCAGCACACGGGCCATTGCGCCATTTGCAGACACGCTCTCGATTTTGAGGCGCACCTTGCCATCGTCGATCAGAACGACATGGCCAGGCTCCAGCGCCCGCAGAATTTCAGGATGAGGCAAGTGAACGCGGGAGATATCGCCCGGTGTCTTGTCTCCGTCGAGGCCGAAAAGCGCGCCCTTTTTCAACTCGATTGCGGTTTCAGCGAATTCGCCGATGCGCAGCTTTGGGCCCTGCAGATCGATGAGAATGCCGATGGGTCTGCCATTCCTGGCTTCTATTGCGCGTATCGTGGCGATGCGCTCGCGCATGCTGTCGTGGCTGGTATGGCTCATATTGATGCGGAAGACGTCCGCACCGGCATGAAACAATTGCTCGACAATTTCAGGTTCCTGCGAGGCCGGTCCGAGGGTGGCGAGTATCTTGACGCGGCGATGCCGGCGCATGGGTGCTCCTGAATTTCGATTTGGATGCGAACCAGCGTGCGACGCACGGCTGCTCGCTACTGATCAATTACGTGCCTGAGGTGTCTGTTGTTTGTCAGTCAGCTGAACGGTCCAGTTCTTGGCGTCCTTGCCTGTGTCGACTTCGAAAAATCCGGTCCGGTCAAAGCCACGTACGAGACAGTTTTGCCGGCCAACGATGCGGAACTCCCGGTCGCGTGTGCACATGAAGGCTTTGCCCTTCCATTCGCCGCCGCGCTCGTCCATGGCGTAGACATAATAAAATTGTGCGGCGAGTTGCCCGCGCAGAAGCGTTTCGCAGGTGTTGGCCTTCAGGTTCCACCAGCCCTCTGTCACCCAGCCGGTGCCATCCGTGAAGGAGAGGGAGACGCTGACGCGGCCAGAGGAATCGTTGCAAAGGCGAAAGTCGGCTCGCGCTGGACTGGCCATTGCGAGCGTGCCCGCCAGACTGAGTGCTGCCAGTCCAGGTGCTGCCAGATTTTGGCGGGAGATGAAGAGCTTGAGCAGTCGAATCATGCGTTCACGTCTGTCCAATGTCCGAATCACTTTTTCCGGTGGAAGCGAGGGCAAGTCAAAGCCAAATATGTGTACGCCCCGTTACGGGCCGCTTATCGGGAAACAATTGGGCGGGATCAAGATGAGAAAATGCGTCTCAGGATTCCTGTGGCGCTGCGAACAGCCCAAGGTTATCTAGGCTTCCATCATTCGAGACAGATCATGCCTGATGTCGATCAAAGCCAAGGTGAAGATAACCGCGACCTTTTCGCCCCTGTCGAGCACATCGGGGGACAGTTGGACGCCGGCGTCCTGTTCATCTGCGACCATGCCTCCAATGCGCTGCCGCCGGAATATGGCAGCCTTGGGATGCCGCCGGAGGAGTTCAAGCGCCACATCGCCTATGACATTGGCTCGGCGGATGTAACCCGGGCGCTGGCGCGCCATTTCAACGCCCCAGCCGTGCTGACATGCTTTTCCCGCCTGCTGATCGACGCCAATCGAGGGGGTGATGATCCCACGCTCGTGATGCGCGTCTCCGATGGCGCGCTGATCCCCGGTAACGCCCGGGCCGATGCCGCCGAAATCGAGGCGCGGCGGTTGCGGTTCTGGCAGCCCTATCGGGACGAGGTGCGTAACAAGATCGACGCCATGAGCGCGGCGGGGCCCTTGCCAGTCATCGTTTCCCTGCATTCATTCACGTCGGTCTGGCGCGGCAATCCCAGGCCGTGGCGAATTGGGCTGCTCTGGGACAATGACTGGCGCATGGCGCAGGCGTTGCTGGAAGAACTGGAAACGACCGGGCATTCCGGTGTGGGCGACAATGAACCCTATGATGGCGCGCTTGTCGGCGACACCTTGTTTGAGCATGGGACAGCGCGCGGCCTCGCGCATGTGTTGATCGAGTTGCGGCAGGATTTGATTGCGACGCCCGAAATGGCGCAGGATTGGGCCGGACAGCTCGCCGGACCCCTTGCAAAGGCATTGGCGCGGCCCGAAATGCATAGAAGGGAACAATTCGGCAGCCGGACCGAAACGGGGCTGTCATCATACCTGAAAGCCGGGAGACAGATATGAGCAAGATCAACGAAGAGACCCGTACCGAGCTCGAAGCGGCGGCTTTCCGTCGGCTGGTGGCTCATCTGCGCGGACGTACGGACGTTCAGAACATCGACATGATGAATCTGGCCGGCTTCTGCCGCAATTGCCTGTCGAACTGGCTGCAGGACGCCGCTGCCGAACGCGATATTGTTCTGACAAAAGATGAAGCGCGCGAGGATGTGTATGGCATGCCCTATGAGGACTGGCGCAAGCAATTCCAGAAAGAAGCGACTGCCGAGCAGCTGAAGGAATTTGCCGCCAGTTCCCCGGCCACGCACAAGCCAGCCTGAGCCCGAAAAACATGAGATAAGCCCAAGAAGAATATTAGGGCCTGTCGTCATTTAAGGGATTCGCAAATCAGTGAAAGCGTGATTCATGTGGAGCCTTCCTGAAGGAGGCTTGTGATGGAACGCCATGCTTTGCGCGACGATCAATTCGCTCGGATTGAAAATTTGCTTCCGGGTCGTCCCGGCA
>CAMDKB010000380.1 GCA_945901195.1 Rhizobium sp. Q54 | reverse complement strand
ATGGGGATCATGATCTTGAATCCGGTCTTGCTGTGAATTTCCTCGATCTTGCTGGCGACCGTGTCGGGCGAGCCGACAATGCAATTGCCGCGTTCAAAGAAGTCATCGAGCTTCAACTTCGACGTGCCGATGCCTTTCCTGAATTCCATCATGCGCTGCAAGGACGGGATGCCCGTATATCCCGGGGGAAACAGGAATTCGAAGGGAATGTGGAAGAAATCGTTGAACAGGGATTCGATGTGCGGTGCCGCTTCCCTGCGCGCGATCTCGTCGGTCTCGCCGACATAAAGCGGTGTTGACCAACCCAGTTGGTCACCCGTGGCTTCATAGCCGTATTCCCGGGCGCGCTGCTTATAGATTTCGTGAAAGCGCACCACAGCGTCAGCCGGCGAGAAGGCCATGATCATTGGATATTTGCGCGAGGGATCGGATGCCCAATCGATGGTTTCACCGGAGCCTTGCGTGGGAATCCAGATGCGCGGATGCGGTTCCTGCATCGGCCGGGGCCAGCAGTTCACATAGTTGAAATTATAATGCTCGCCTTCGTAGTCGAACGGTTCCGTCGACGTCCACGCGCGCGTGATGATGTCATGGGCTTCATGGAACCTGTCATGCGAGTAGATGGGATTTACGGTGGAGGAATGATATTCGCAGCCGATGCCGCGCACAAAGCCGGCAATCAGACGTCCATCGGACAGATTGTCGAGCATGGCGAATTCTTCGGCGATCGTCACGGGATTGTTGACGATGGGTAGCGCGCGCCCGAGGACTGCGACGCTGGTGTCCATGCCGCGCGTGCGCTCGATCAGCGACATGGCGATGAGGTTGGGAGCGGGCATCAGTCCGTATGCGTTCTGATGATGTTCGTTCACGCATATGCCGTCGAAGCCGCATTTGGCGGCATAGACGAGCTGGCCGATATATTCCTGATAAAGGGCCGCGCCCTTTTTGGGATCGTAGAACTTGTTGGGCAGGACGACCCAATAGGAGGGGTATTTGTTGGCCTCTTCGAAATCGAGATGGCGATAAGGCATCAGATGGAAGGCATGGAATTTCACGCGCGTTGCTCCCCGATGAATTTGGCGACCGCTGCGTAGGTTTCGTCCTTGCGCTCCATATGGGGCAAGTGACCGCAGGCGGGAATGGTTATGAGGTGTGAGTTGGGCAGTCCGGCCTGCCAGCTCCTGGCCATGGCGGCCGGCGCAATCTTGTCATCTTCGCCCCAGATCAGAAGGACCGGAAGCTTGATGCGATGCAGCCAGCGTTGCAACTCTGGCGAGTGGAAACGGGGCGCCCAGCCCAGCCGCGCCGTCGCATAACGATCTTTCAGCAGCGATGCTGTTTCTTCCTTGGTGTGTTCCTTTTGAAGGAACGAACCAGCGAGCTGTTGATCGGCAAAGCGGTTGCGGATGTTTTGTTCGGGCGTCCAGAGAAAGACATCACCATAGGTCTGGCCTTTTTCGCGCACACCAAAGGGCGCAATGAGGCTGAGCGAGGACAGGCGGCTTCGATCGCGCACGGCTATTTCCGCGCCAATCCATCCGCCCATGGAGGCGCCGACAATATGAATTTGGCTCACATTGAGGTGCTCGAGGTATTCGAGATAGCAATGGGCCATATCGCCCATGGCGCGAAACCAGTCCGGATTGTCGGATTCGCCAAAGCCCAGATGGTCCGGGATGATGACATCATGTTCCCGGCTCAAGGATTCAATAAAGCCGGTGTCGCCTGGCAGGGATTCTTCGCTGCGCAGATAAAGAACTGGCTTGCCGCTGCTGTTGCCGGTGCGGCGATAGCGCAGTTTCGCTCCCATGATTTCAAACGTGCCGTCAGCCACCGGCTTCCCCCTTGATTTTGTTGCAGCCATGTTTTGCGAGTGGCGGGGCGTCTGTCAACAGCAAGGTTCAATTGCAGTCTGGAAATTGTCTGGCCAATCTCAGTGTTTGAAAGTTCCGACCTTCGCCCTTAAAATGATTGTTGAAACATGAAATCCAGCTTCGATGATGCCACCTTTGGCAGATCGACCTGATTGATGCTGCAACAAGGAAGCTGCCATGGCGCTGATCGACGATGACCCCTTCGCCCGGCCAAAGAAGAAGCTTGCCCATGAAATAGGCGAGCCGCTGGACACAATTTCCGTTGAGGAATTGCGCGAACGGATTGGCCTTCTGCAAGCTGAAATCGAGCGTTTGGATATTGCGGCCAAGGCCAAGGAGGCCTCGCGGCAGGCTGCGGATGCTTTTTTCAAAGGCGCTTCCTGACACAGGTGTTTCACAACAGGCCGCGCATTCATGTCGAAACACGTTACGTACAGGAAGTCGTATCAAAGCAAGAAAACGTTGCAGGACAATGGTTATTATTAACCCGGGATTAAGGATTCCATTGTATTAAATTAAGTGTCCTGATTTTTCAGGATCTCAGTGGCTCCTGTCCACTTTGTTTGACGCCTCCCTGTTACCCACTTTCAGAGCCGCTTCGTGCGGCTCTTTTTTTGTGTTTTTTCCAAATTCCGCTCCGGACTGACTTCCTCGTTTGCCATTTCCGCCAGACGCGTTAACCTTAAGAAAGGTTAAATGCCCATTTCCCGGGCTTTGGCGTTAATGTTGCTGCCATGTCGCTGTAGCAAGCGGCCCGTGTCGATTTACGACGCCGCGCAGGCAGGAACAGAACACATGGCGGCCACGATTATGAATTTTCCGATGAAGTCGAACACTGTCTCTTTTGGCCAGAAGCTGGCCTCCTCCGAGATGTTCAAGGTCCTCTTCAAGGAAGGCATGGGTTTGGTGGAAGAGGCCGCTTCCTATCTGGACGGGCTTGGTCGCACAGAATCCAAACTTTTGGTTCGCACGGATGCTCTGGCTTACGCGTCCGAGAGCATGAGGCTGACGACACGGCTGATGCAGCTGGCGTCCTGGCTGCTATTGCAGCGCGCCGTGAACGAAGGCGAGATGTCGCTCAATCAGGCGGCTACCGAAAAGCACAAGGTCAAGCTGACCCATCAGGATCTGGCGTCGCGTTCGGACGTGTTTGAACGTCTGCCGGAAACCCTGCGCACTCTGGTGCATCGTTCCTTGCGGCTGCAGGAGCGCATCATGCATCTCGACAAGGTCATTTATGCGGAAACGCCGGTACAAGCATTGAGTGCGCCTGCCGCACTTCTGGTCCAGATGGAAATGCTCCAGGAGGCTTTCCGCAACCGGGCGTGATCCTTTCCCTCTTTCTATAGCTCTGACAGGCTAAAACTTTCGCCCGGCAGAAATGCCGGGCTTTTTTTGTTCTCCGCCCGCCTCTTGATGGCCTGGAAAATTGCGCGCATCCTGTGCACCAAGCGGTATGGCAGTCCAGAAAGGCCGCGCGGAGGAGGAGACCCCGACGCTGGAACAGCAAAACGGCGCCCTGGGTGGGCGCCGTTTGAAACATTTTGGCAATATCGGCCGTAAGCTTATTTCTTGACCGCGCCAATCGTGCCGAAACGCGCGCTGAAGCGGGACAGACGGCCGCCACGATCGAGCAATTGGGCCGAACCGCCGGTCCAGGCCGGATGGGTCTTGGGGTCGATATCGAGGTTCAGCTTGTCGCCTTCCTTGCCCCAAGTGGAGCGGGTCATGTATTCGGTGCCATCGGTCATCACGACCTTGATGAGATGGTAATCAGGATGCGTATCGGCTCTCATTCTGTCGATCCTTGGTCATAGTCCATGAAATTCGGGTCCGGACGGCGAGGCCGCTCGGATGGTGGCGGTCCTATACATGAGCCGGGGCGCGGAAACAAGCGGCGGAGGTTTCCAATCACGAGGCAATGAGCGTAAAGAGCGGACATGACGCAACAAGCCAACCAAGAGAATTCCGCAACCGCCGCCCGCCAGCGCACTTCGCTCAAGGCTTTGAGCCCCTTGTTGCCCTATGCTGCGCGATACAGAGGCCGGATTGCGGCCGCGTTTCTGGCGCTGACTGTTGCTTCGGTGGCGACGCTCACGGTCCCGGTCGCATTGCGGGGCATGATCGATCACGGATTTTCTGCCGAAGGGGCGGGACTTATCGACCAGTATTTCGGCGCGATGATTGCCGTGGTCGCTGTCCTCGCACTGGCGTCGGCCTGCCGCTATTACCTTGTCATGACACTGGGTGAACGGATCGTCGCGGATTTGCGCAGTGATGTATTCGCGCATTTGTCGAGCCTTGATGCCGCATTCTACGATACGGCGCGCACAGGTGAACTGGTGTCGCGCCTGACAGCCGATACGACGCAGATGAAATCGGCATTCGGATCTTCGGCTTCGGTGGCGTTGCGCAATCTGTTCATGTTCATCGGCGCTATAGCGATGATGATCTATACCAGCCCGAAGCTGTCTGCGCTGGTGCTGGTCGCCATTCCGGTGATCGTATTTCCGCTGGTTGCCGCCGGGCGCGGCGTGCGAGAGCGATCGCGGCGTGCGCAGGATACGCTTGCGGATGCTTCGGCGTTTGCCGCTGAAAATCTTGGCGCGGTGCGCACCATGCAGGCGTTTAACGCAGAAGCCGCCACCAATGCGCATTTCACCGGGGCGGTGCAGGAAGCCTATGACGCAGCACGGGCCGCAACTGCGGCGCGTTCGGTTCTGACAGCGATCGCTAT
>CAMDKB010000379.1 GCA_945901195.1 Rhizobium sp. Q54 | reverse complement strand
TGCAACTCGCAGAAGTCTATGGCCGCAATGTAGCCTGGCAGAGCGTTGCACTCTCGGCCGGCGAGTGGCCGGACGAGGGCGCGGAAGGCTCGATCGATCTGTTTCGCGAAGCCGAGTATGCACATGTCGACTATCTCGTCGCTGAGCGCGGTCAGTGGAGCGGCTTTCCCGATCCGCCGGAATATTCGCTCTGGCGCATGAAGAAAGATGAGACTGAATGGCGGTTTCTTGGTCATTTTGATCGCTGGCCAGATCAATGGACGAAGGTGGGAGGCGTTTGATGGCAAGAACGGTTCAAGTTGAATTACCGGAAAACCTCGCAGCCGAAGGTGCACGCGCGATTGCGGCCGGGGAATTCACGTCGGAAGCAGAAGCGATTACATCCGCAGTGGCGGATTGGAGCGGGATGGGCCAGATCAACAAGCTGAGCACCAATAGTTTGCGCAAGCTTTGGGGTGAAGGCATCGCCAGCGGCCCGGGTCGAAACCTGAGCATTGAAGAAATCAAACATGAGGCGCGCCAGCGATTGGCGAAAGCTGACTTGTGAAAGTTATTCGTTCACATCAGGCTGAAGAAGACCTGATATCAATCTGAATCGAAGTTGCGAGAGTAAACCCTGGTGCAGCAGATTAACTACTTGATGTTCTCGAAGAGACAAGCACCCGTATCGGCGAGTTTCCTGCCATGGGCAGGCTACGGCCTGACATCGCCGGAGGCGTGCGCAGCTTCAGGGCTGGAAGAAACTATCTGGTGCTTTACCGCATCACGGAAAATCAAGTCCAAATCGTCCGCTATGTCTATGCAAGACGCGACCTCACGAATGTCATTTGATCAGGTGCAAACGCATGCTTGAAATACGCAATCTCCACGCCTCCATTGGTGGCAAGGAAATACTCAAAGGCCTTACGCTTACCGTGAAGGACGGAGATGTCGCGGCCATCATGGGGCCAAATGGCTCAGGCAAGTCGACACTTTCCTATATCGTGTCGGGCCGCGAGGGCTATGAAGTCACTGCGGGCGAGGTGTTTTTGAATGGCGAGAACATTCTTGCCATGCCAGCGGATGAACGCGCGGCCAAGGGACTATTCCTTGCCTTTCAATATCCGGTGGAAATTCCCGGCGTCACGACGATGACCTTTCTGAAGGCAGCGATGAATGCGCAGCGCAAGCATCGCGGCGAAAAGGAATTGCCGACGCCCGAATTCATGAAGATCGTACGGGCGGCGTCCGACAAGCTCGGTGTTGCACAAGACATGCTGCGGCGTGCGCTCAATGTCGGCTTTTCCGGCGGCGAAAAGAAGCGCATGGAAGTGCTGCAAATGACTTTGCTCGATCCCAAGTTCGGCATTCTCGATGAGACAGATTCGGGCCTCGATATCGATGCGTTGCGCGTAGTCGCGGATGGCGTGAATGCCTTGCGCGGGGATGGACGCGGCTTTCTTGTCATCACGCATTACCAGCGGCTGCTTGAATATATCAAGCCTGACAGTGTGCATGTGATGGCGGCTGGACGTATTGTGAAATCGGGTGGTCCTGAACTGGCGCATGAGCTGGAAGCCAATGGCTACAAGGATTACATCGGACAGGCAGCATGAGCGCGACGGTCACACGCATCAAGTCTGAAGCCGAGACGTCGCTGGAAAGCGCCTTTGCGGTTGTGCGCGAAACATTGCCTGGCCAGGCCAAAGTCCGGGCGTTTCGTGATGAAGCTGCTGCGTTGTTTGCAAGCAACGGCCTGCCAACGCGGCGGGTCGAGGCCTGGCATTATACAGATTTGCGCGCCGCCATGCGCACCATGTCGCCGCTGGCCCAGCCACCGGACGAGGCGCTAATTGCAAGGGCAGGCGCAAGTCTTTCCCCTGCAGCAGAAGGGCAAGTGCGCGCCGTTCTGATCGACGGCTATTTCGTCGAAGCGCTGAGCCGCGGGCTGATTACTTCCGATATTACCATGCGCTCTCTTGATGTAACATTGGCGGAAGGCGATCATGTCGCCATCGAAATACTTTCGACGCCGAATCTCGGGCGTGGTGATGCAGCGCTGGCGCTGAATACAGCGTTCATGCGCGGTGGCGTCGAAATCGATATCGAGCCGGGTTATCACGCGGCTTTGCCGATCGAGTTGATCAATATCAGCAGAGCTGAGCGGCCTGCCGCCATTTTTTCGCGCTCAATGGTCCGGGCCGGCGCCGGCTCGAAATTCACCCTTTTGGAAAAGCATGTTTCGCTTGGCGCCGAAGCTGTTCAGAAGAATGATGCGCTTGTGCTGTTCACGAGCGGGCGCTCGCACGTCGAGCATGTATTCGTGCGCGAGCGTGCGCCGGACTCACAAACGCATGTACATTCACTGCTGCTGAACGTGTGGGAAGATGTGAAGCTGAATTCCTATGCCCTGGTGGAAGGCGGCGGGTTTTTGCGGCGGCAGATTTTCGCGCGACTTGAATCTGAACGCGCCGAACTTTCGCTCTCCGGCTCCACACTTCTGCGCGGCAAGGATCATGCGGATACGACGCTGGTTGTCGATCATGCGAACCCGAATAATTCCAGCCGGGAATATTTCAAGCATATTGTCGATGGCGCTGCGACCGGGGTTTTTCAAGGCAAGATCATTGTCGCGCCCCATGCGCAGAAGACAGATGGCACAATGAAATCGCAGACCATTCTGACTGGCGACGATGCTGCGATGTATAACAAGCCAGAGCTCGAAATATTTGCCGACGATGTGACCTGCGGGCACGGAGCCACAGTGGGCGCACTCGATCCTGTTCAATTGTTTTATGCGATGTCGCGTGGTTTGCCTCGCGCCGATGCTGAAACGCTCTTGCTGGAAGCGTTCGCTGGCGATGCCACCGATAAGGTTGCCGATGAGACCTTGCGCGAGATGCTGATAACGCGCGTACGCAACTGGCTCAACGGGAGAGCCGCATGATGGACGTCAAGACTGCTCCCTATGATGTGATGAAGGTGCGCGAGGATTTTCCTATCCTGCGCGAGAAGCCGTACGGCAAGCCGCTGGTGTACCTCGACAACGGCGCGTCCGCCCAAAAGCCCAGGCAGGTCATCGACCGGCTGACCTATGCTTATGAACATGAATACGCGAATGTTCATCGCGGCCTGCATTATCTCGCCAATGCGGCGACAGACGCCTATGAAAGTGCGCGCGAAAAAGTGCGGGCTTTTATCAATGCGGAATCGACCGACGAGATCATCTTTACGCGTTCGGCGACTGGCGCATTAAATGTTGTGGCGGCCAGCTTCGGGCTGAACAATATTGGCG
This sequence comes from Rhizobium sp. Q54, assembly GCA_945901195.1. GTDB lineage: Bacteria > Pseudomonadota > Alphaproteobacteria > Rhizobiales > Beijerinckiaceae > Terripilifer. The sequence continues at coordinate 1,352 of CAMDKB010000379.1, read as the reverse complement.
CGGGGGACGAAATCGTTCTGTCAATTATGGAACACCATTCCAATGTGGTGCCCTGGCATTATCACCGTGAACGGAAGGGAGCGGTGTTGAAGTGGGTGGACGTGGACGAGGAAGGTAATTTCTCGCTGGATGCTTTTGAACGGGCTTTGACTCCTCGCACCAAAATCGTCGCAATCACGCACATGTCCAATGTTCTGGGCACGATTGTGCCAATTAAACAGGTCTGCGAGATCGCTCATGCACGCGGCATTCCTGTTGTCGTCGACGGGTCCCAGGGGGCGGTGCATCTGCCGGTCGACGTGCGTGATATCGACTGTGATTTCTATATCGTCACAGGTCACAAACTTTACGGACCTACGGGCGTTGGCGTCCTTTACGGTAAGAAGAAGTGGCTGGAAACATTGCCCCCATTTGAAGGCGGCGGCGAGATGATTGTTACGGTGACGCAGGATGACGTGACCTATAATGCACCGCCCCATCGCTTTGAGGCGGGCACGCCGCCCATCGTGCAGGCCATCGGTCTTGGTGCTGCGCTCGACTATATGGACGGACTTGGCCGAGAGAATATTCTGGCGCATGAAAACAGGCTGCGGGACTATGCGCACGAGCGGCTGAGCCGGATGAATTCAATCCGGATCATTGGGACAGCGCGCGACAAGGGCGCGATTCTATCCTTTGAAATGAAGGGCGCCCACGCGCATGATGTGGCGACCGTTATCGACCGCTCCGGGGTTGCAGTGCGTGCCGGAACCCATTGCGCCATGCCTTTGCTGAGTCGGTTCGGCGTGACGTCCACATGCCGGGCTTCGTTCGGCCTTTATAATACGCTAGAAGAAATCGACATCCTCGCAGAGGCGCTGAAGCGCGCCGAAGCTCTTTTTTCCTGAGGGGTGCGTTATGTCTGAAACAAGTTCTGCCGCTGAACCCCGCGAGTTCCAGCCCAACCGGCCGGATCTGTCGCTTGCGTCAGCCATTCCGCCCGAAGAGCTCGATCGGCTCACAGAGGAGATTGTCACTGCGCTCAAGACAGTGTTCGATCCGGAAATCCCTGTCGATGTCTATGAACTTGGCCTTATCTATAAAATTGATATCGATGACAGCCGTTTCGTGTCGGTGGACATGACGCTGACTGCGCCGGGCTGCCCGGTTGCCGGTGAGATGCCCAAATGGGTTGAAGATGCAGTCAGCACGGTGCAGGGCGTGTCTGGTGTCAAGGTCGCGATGGTTTTCGATCCGCCGTGGGATCAGAGCCGGATGTCGGATGAGGCCAAAGTCGCTTTGGATATGTGGTGAGAGCGCGCGCACGGTTCTCGTTAGCGCTGTTGTGCGCAGCGTTTGCAGATGTCGGGGCC
>CAMDKB010000378.1 GCA_945901195.1 Rhizobium sp. Q54 | reverse complement strand
CGGGACGACCCGGAAGCAAATTTTCAATCCGAGCGAATTGATCGTCGCGCAAAGCATGGCGTTCCATCACAAGCCTCCTTCAGGAAGGCTCCCCATGAATCACGCTTTCACTGATTTGCGAATCCCTTAAATGACGACAGGCCCTAGCACGAGTTTATAAATAACCAAAACATTGATTACCCAGATACTTAATACCGCACGGCTGACGGCGTGGCGTCAGATCGGTGACCAAAAGTGCCGTAAAAGTGCTGCGGGCAGGCTCTGGCCTCCAGTTCAATGCTTAACCCTGTCCGCGCGGAGTTTCCTTCCCCGTATTTCCCCTCTTGCGGTTGAACCGTTGCGACACGATATTCGACGCGTTGCCTCGCTTATGCCCGGATGTGGGGCGCAGCGGTGATGGGCCCAGGAGGGTTAGATGATATCGAGATTTTCAAAGCTGACGATGCTTGCTGCGGTTTTTGCGGCCAGCCTGGTGTTTATCGCACCGGATCTGGCAGACGCGAAGCTCAGCAAAAGCGGCGGCGCTGGAAGCCGTGGAGCCAATACCAATGTCGCTCCACCTGTGACGAATACGGCTCCGCGTTCGGCTACGCCGATCCAGAATAATGGCGCACCGCGTGTCGCCGCACCGGCAGCGGGAGCAGCGGCAGCCGCCAATGCAACTAAACCTGGCCTCCTCGGCTCCATGAGCAAAGGCGGCTTTATGGCAGGTTTGCTGGGCGCGGGCGCACTTGGCATGCTGCTGGGCTACGGTCTTTCCGGCGGTCTGGGCGGCATGGGCGCCATGCTTGGCCTGATCTTGCAGATCGCGCTGTTTGCCGGCGTGGCCATGTTGCTGTTCTCGTGGTGGCAGCGCCGCAAGCAACAGAATGATCCTGCTTACGCCCGACAGTCTGCCGGTGGCGTCCATGGGCAACAGACAGGCGCACCTTATGGTGGTGCTGGGCAGCCGGATGCGCAGCGCTCGGGCTCCAGCCTTGGTGCGATGGGTATGGGCGCCGGCGGAGGGGCTGCGGCTGGCGGCATGTTCGGTGGACAGGCTCAGCAAAATGAACCGGCTCCGGTGCCGACACGTCCATTGACACTGGAGGGCGAGGAGTTTGGCGCTTTCGAGAAACTTCTTGCCAATGTGCATGAGACTTTCGCGAAGGAAGATCATACGGTATTGCGTCAGCTTTGCACCGAGGAAATGGCCGATTACTTCACTCAGGATATCGCGGAAAACGTGCGTAATAATCGCGCCTCCCGCATTTCGGACGTTCGTCTCGAACAGGGCGATCTGGCCGAAGCCTGGAAAGAGCCCGGCGCTGAATATGCGACTGTCGCCATGCGCTTCTCGATGATCGATCAGATTGTCGACCGGCGTAGCGGTCAGGTAATCGAGGGTTCAGCAACCCAGCGTGCGCAGGTGACGGAAATCTGGACATTTGTTCGCCAGCCCGGTGGCAAGCCACAAGACTGGAAACTTTCGGCGATCCAGGATGCGGAAGATCACCCCGCCTGATCTTTGAGAGCGCAGTTCTCAGGCCCCTTCGCCTTGTGGCGGAGGGGCCTTTTTTGTGCGAAATTGTACATTGCCAGCCTTGAGCCTGCCAGCTAAGAAACCCGCAGACATGTCTGCGGGACATGCACTTCGGGAGCTGACACCATATGAGCGACTTCAAGATTCTGGGAATTTCCGGCAGCATTCGCAAAGGTTCATTCAATACGATGTCACTGCGCGCCGCGCAGGAAGTCGCGCCGGCCGGCGTGACAGTTGAGATTTGCGACATCAGCGATCTGCCCATGTACAATGACGATATCCGCGCGGCGGGTTATCCGGCTTCGGTGCAACGGATGCGTGCTCAAGTGGCGGCTGCCGATGCCGTCCTGTTTGCTACACCTGAATACAATTACGCAGTCTCCGCGCCACTGAAGAACGCTTTCGACTGGATTTCCCGTCCGCCGGATCAGCCGCTCGCCAACAAGGCTGTCGGTATCATGAGCGCATCGGGCGGACCTTTGGGCGGCGTACGGGCGCAATATGCCCTGCGTCACATGCTTGTCGCGACCAATTCCTATGCTGTGAACAATCCGCAGGTCGTCATTGGAGGCGCGCCGCAAAAATTCGACGAAAGTGGAAAATTTAATGACCCCATGGGGCGCGATCTCATCAAGCAATTGCTGGAAGCGATGGTGAAGCTGGCCAAGCAATTGCGCGCGCCGGTGGCCTGATCATCCGCTGAATCACAAACGCCGCCCTGTGTGGGCGGCGTTTGCTATTGAAGTGGACCCGTTGAGGCGGGCTTATAAGTTTGTGCCGGAAGATCAGAACGCTCCAAATACGATTGCGCCAAGAAACGCAAAGGCGGCGCAGATCGCGAGAATGTCGAACTTCTGGACGGTGGCCATAAGGTCCTCCTGTTGGCACTCGCTTGGTAGTCACAACGGACACGCAACTCTAGTGGACCTAAGATGATCCGGAAATTCGTTTTCGGCAAGTCTTGAAAATCAGGCAGACCTGACTTCCGCCAGACAATGTGAAGAAGCAGTCCAGAATACCCCGGGTTTTCGAATAAATATCTGGATTTAAGTACGATTTCGTTTGGTACGGGGCGTCTGGGGAATGCCGCCGTTGTAACAACACGGGAAATCGGCAATGTTGCTGCGACGATTTGGGCCTATTGCGGCGCGAATGCATGTTGCGCTCGTAAGGAGAGAGTGATGCCGCCGCGAGCTCCCTGGGGAAATTGGGATCAGGGTGAAAAGCGCAGCTATCATCACGGCCGGCTGAAGGAAGCGCTGGTTGAAGCGGCCCGCTCGCTGGTCGCCAGGCATGGACCGGCGGGGTTCACTCTGGCGGAGGCGGCCAAGCTCGTGGGTGTGACGCCCGCAGCACCCTACCGCCATTTCAACGATCGCGATGACCTCATGGGAGAGGTCGCCAAGCAGGGCTTTGAGAATTTTCGCGGCCGCCTGGTCGCATCCTGGGACGAGGGCCGTCCGGACCCCGCTGAAGCGCTCAAGCGGATGGGCCGGGCCTATCTCGCCTTTGCCAGGGAGGAGCCTGGCTATTATTTCACGATGTTTGGCCACGCCCAGAAGCTCGCCAGTGGTGGCGGACATGAAGCGGCCCAGCGCGCCTTCGACGCGCTTGCCAGGGCAGCAGCCGCTGTCCTGAACAAGCGTGGTGTACCAACGGCGAGTGCCCGCAAGCTTGGTTTTGAAATCTGGTCATTGTCGCATGGGGTCGCTACCTTGATGCTGGGACGGCATCTTCAGCCCGGAAGTCCTGAATGCGACCCGGAAGCCATCCTTGAAAGCGGGGTCACTGCGATGATCGAGAAGGCCGTATGGAGCGCACGGTGATGAGAAAATCCAAGCAATGCGCCCGATGCGGCGCGCAGACGGCACTCGTAGTCGCGATCGGATTAGCCATATCACCGGCTGTTGCGCAGCAAGGCAGCGCCGGGTTTTATGAAGGCCGGCAGATCGCCATCGTTGTCGCCAGCACACCGGGTGGCGGCTACGACACATATGCACGACTCGTGGCCCGGCATATGCCCCGGCATCTTCCTGGCGAGCCTCGCATGATTGTTTCAAACATGAGCGGGGCAGGCGGAAACATGGCCGCCAGCTATATCGTGAATGGAGTCCCTCAGGATGGTTCGTCCATGGCGCTTGTGCTGCCGCCCACAATTACAGGGGGACTTTATGAGACTGTACAGAAGCTGCATTATGATCCCGCTCGCTTGCAACATATCGGCAGCGCCAACAGCGAAGTCGACATGTGTTTTCTGCGCGCGGATACTGGCGTAAAGTCAGTCACCGATCTCTACACAAGGGAAATCATCGTGGGGGGCAGCGCAGAAGGCAGCGTCTCCCGGACGCAGCCTGTCATTCTCAATAATCTGCTTGGAACAAGGTTTCGAGTTGTATCCGGTTATCCCGGTACAAGACAGATCATCATGGCGATTGAGAGCGGCGAAGTGCTTGGCGTATGCGGTATAAGTTATGCCGGTATGGCGTTGCAAAAGCCGGACTGGATCAGTAGTGGCTACATAAAGCCCCTGGTTCAGAACAATGTGAAGGGCGCCAAATCCGTGAATGATCTGGGCGTGCCGCGTTCGCCTGATCTTGCCAAGAGTGAGGAAGATCGTCAGGTTTTGGAGTTGATCTTTGCTCAACAGGAATTCGGACGCCCGTTTGTAACCGGGCCAGCGGTGCCGCAGGATCGCATTAATTTATTGCGAAAAGCATTTATGGCGGCGATGGCCGACAAGGCCTTGCTGGCAGAAGCGGCGGCGCTGAAAATCGATATTGATCCCGTTTCGGGAGAGGAATTGCAATTGCTCGCAGCGCGTCTCTATTCGATGCCGTCACGGCTGATCGAGAAGGCGAAAGACGCCCAGGTTGCGCGAGACGCCAAATAAATTGGCCGGCGCAAACGCACCGGCCAAACCTTTTTTATAAATCAGACCAGGTTCAGCTTCCCGTGCCTGCTGTGGGGACTGTTACGGCGCGCCGGTTCTGGGACCAGCAGGAGATATCGTTACAAGTGGCGACCGGGCGCTCCTTGCCGTAGCTCATATTGCGAACGCGGGTGCCGGCGACGCCTTTGGCGACTAGGTAATTCTTCGCCGTTTCGGAGCGG
>CAMDKB010000377.1 GCA_945901195.1 Rhizobium sp. Q54 | reverse complement strand
CGCGCTGCCATGGGCTGGACGCTCTTGCGATCACCCGCGCCGATCAGCCCTCCAACATAAACCGGGCACATCCGCGCTCGCGCCTTGTGGCCGAAGGTGCCGACAAAAGGCTGGAGCCATCGTTGAAGATCGGATTTCCAAGTCTCGTCCATGGTCGGCCCTCCGTGAAGCCGACCACCCATGAATCACGCAATACGGATTAAGGGAATCCCAAAAACGCCCACCTCTCCAAGAATCTGCCAAAGTAGTGTTAGGCGATGGACTCGACGAGGGCGTGATATCAACCTACGTCGCCATTTCGTTTGCGGCCGGCGGCTTTTCACCAACAGGCGAGGGGGCGCGGACTACTGTGACTGTACACGGCGCCCGTGCGACGACCTGCGAGGATACGCTGCCCAGAAACCGACGGAAATTACCAGCGCCGCGCGCACAAAGCAGAATCTGGTCTGCATGATTGCTCATCGCAAATTCGATCAGGGCTTCGGCGGGGTCCATTTGTTCGAGCACATGAAAAGAGATCTTGTCCGACGCCAAAGCAATCGGTCGCGCCCAGTCGCGCAATTCAACAAGCCGCTGGATATGCACATTGCGTCCCTGATCGTCGAACGGATCTGTCATGAATACGGGCGAAATCCTGTTGACGTTGACGCAAGCCAGCCGCACATCGCTCATCGTGGATAAGAGCCGCGACGTATGATCGAGCAGCGCTTCGGCCAGGTAATGATATTTCTCGTCGAGATCGACAGCGACCATGACAATGGAAGCGGAGGGGGCACCGATGGAATGGGACTCAAGCGGCGGCAGAGCGCGAACTTTCAACCAGCGCCGAAAGACAGTTATTAGGCCATCCCTCTGTGTCTTTTCAGCCCGCGTGGTGAGACGGACACTATCGGGGTTTTGCAGGGCAAAGGCGAGACGTGAGGCGGTGGGATAGCGGTTGGCGGCCTTGACCTCAAGGCAGCGGAGGATGACTTCCTGCAACCACGTGGGTATTTCCGACCTGATCTTTCGCGGCGGCACGGGATCGCGCCACAGGCGGCTTTTCAATCCCTGGCGCGAACGTGGCAGTCCAAAAGGACGCTCACCCGTGCATAGGTGATAGAGCAGCACCCCCAGCGAAAACAAATCCGAGCGCGGCTCCGCACGGAAATGGCGCACCTGCTCAGGCGAGATATACGGCGCGGTCCCCATGGGCAAATTGAATTCTGCTTCCAGCAAATCTGGCAATTCTTGATGGCGCGACAAACCGAAGTCGATGAAAACAGCCTCCCCAGAGGGACGCATGATGATGTTGGAAGGCTTGATATCGTGATGGATGACGCGCTGACGGTGAATATCGATCAGCGCAGTCGTGACCTTGCGCGCAACGGCGATGACCTCCTCGATGGGCAGTGGCGCGCGTTCCAACGCGGGAAACAGCGTTTCACCCCGGATGAATTCCATGGCGATGTAAGGGATTGCCGCAAAATCACCGATGCGAAAAACCTTTGGCACATGCGGACCTGTCAATCGCGGCAGAATCATCATCTCCATTTCGAAGCCGACGATTACGGTGGGATCATCACCTTCAAGGATCTTCGGCACCTTGAAAACGAGTTCGCCCTCATAGTCAGGATGGGTTGCGTGCCACAACACGGCCATGCCGCCCGTATGCAATTGCTCGCCGATCACAAAACCGTCGATCACATCGCCTTCGTTGATGTCATATTTGGACATCTGATGTCTCCCTATCGCCCGATGAACAGGCGGGCAGCAAGCATCGCGGGAAGACCTGCAGCATGTATCTTCTTGGCGGTTGGCTCCATGTCATAGGCCACGCGGTAATAGGTGAGGTTCTTTTTATCCGTATCGAGAATCGCGTAGGCGGCAGCAGGGTTCTTGTCACGCGGCTGACCCACTGCGCCCATGACGGCAAGCCATTGCCGCTGCCCGATGAGCGGGATGGCCGTGTTGGGCTTTGGCTCGAAATAGTGCGCCGGCTTTTGCGCGCTCATGTTGTAGAGTTGAGGGATATGCACATGGCCGCAAAAGGTGATGCGCTGTGAGGTAGCGCGCATACTGCGCTCGGCTGACGCGGCATCATTGACGTAGCGCCATTCAGATGGCATCGCGGCATCCGAATGCACATAAAGACGCTCTTCCTCCTGAATTGAAAACGGCAGGGCGAGGAGATACTTGCGTGAGTGTTCATCGAGATTCTGATGGGTCCACTCTATCGCCTGGCGCGCATATTCATTCATGCCTGCGCCATTGCCGAGGGCCGCTCCTTCATCGTGATTGCCCTTGAGTACAATCGCACCCTCGTCAGCAAAGCGCGCTACACGATCCACCACATATTGGGGATCGGCCCCATAACCTGCCATGTCGCCGAGAAAGGCAAAGCGGTCATAGCCCTGCCGCTCCGCATGGGCGAGGCATGCGTCGAACGCCTCACGATTGGCGTGAATATCGGACATGATCGCGATGCGCATAGGGCGGGCGTTTCCGAAAATAAGTCAGTCTTGTGAACCTTCTTTACGCGAGGAATGCACCCCCGCAAAGTGCTGCAATCTCCTCACATGGTTACTGTTCATTGCGCATCGTGAAAAATCAGACCCAGCGTATAGCGTTCGCCGGATCGAACCCGGCTCACGCCGTGGCGAATGTTGACCCTGTATATCCCCTTGCCGCCCCGCACGGGTCTTTGATGCACAGCAAAGATGGCGGCGTGCCCGACTTGCAGTTTCACAACCTCGACGCGCGACTGCATGCGAGGGCGCTGCTCGGTCAGCACCAGCTCCCCGCCCTCGAAATCCGTCGCCGGGTCAGACAGAAGAAACACCGCCTGCAGCGGGAATACATGCTCACCATAGAGATCCTGATGCAGGCAATTGTAGTCGCCAGGTCCGTATTTCAGCATCAGGGGCGTGGGCCGCAACTGGCCGCCTTCGTGGCATTGCGCGAGATAATCCTGATGGTCGGGCGGATAACGCTTTTCCAGCCCCAGCGCGCCGTTCCATCCATTGGCGATGTGTGCGAGCGGCGGCCACAATGCGCCCCGCAGAGTGGAGACGATATCGGGCAGCGGATAGGCGAAATACTTGTATTCGCCCTTGCCAAACCCGTGCCGCGCCATGATGACGCGCGAGCGGAAAATCTCGTCACGGGGATAACTTGATCTCAGCGCGGCGCATTCGGCAGCCGAAAGCAGGGGACCGGTTGTGGCGACACCTCCGGCCTCCAGCTGAGCCGAAATGCCGCGCCAGTCGAGGTTCGCGACCCGCAAGCCGATCTGGCTGGTCTCATCTGCAAGGGCGCTCATGGTTTGTTCCAGACCGCCGGCACAAGTCCGGCTGGTCCGACACTTTCACAAGACCCAGAGGGCCGCCACCCGATTCCGGGATCAATATGTTCAGGACTCAAGACCCGCCGGCTTCAGCACCCCAAACGTCCTTGACCCGGGCATCGCGCCCGCAGGCATTGCGATAGTACCGGTAGCGGATAGGGTTTTTCAAATAATAATCCTGATGATAATCTTCTGCGGCATAAAAAATCCCTGCAGTCTCGATGGTTGTTGCAATCCGTCCTTTCAGGACGCCACTCTTTTCAATCGCCGCCTTCGACGCCTGGGCAGCGCGTTCCTGCTCTTCATCGTGGGGAAAAACCGCGGGCCTGTATTGGTCGCCCCTGTCGCAGAACTGGGCATTGGCCGTCAGCGGATCATGGGTGCGCCAGAATACGTGTAGCAGCCGCTCGAAGCTGACAATTTTGGGATCGTAGACAACCCGTACGGCCTCGGCATGCCCGGTGCCACCAGACGAAACTTGCTGATAGGTCGGATTTTTCACCGCACCGTTCGTATATCCGGATGTGGTGGAGACAACGCCCTTCACCTTGTCAAAGTCGGATTCAGTGCACCAGAAGCAGCCAGTGGCGAACGTCGCAAACGCCAAGCCCGGCGGGGGCGTTGCGGGGAGCGCCTGCGTTTGCGCAGACGCAACCCAGCCTGACGCGACCAGCAGCAGAGCCGCTATCGTTGTCCGGATGAACATGACCTGTCTCCCTGCTTGGTTATTTCAGCCTGGTTCAGGCGGCGCCATCAGGTGTGAATTTGAGCGATACACCGTTCATGCAATAGCGTTGGCCAGTCGTCGCCGGGCCATCGGGGAAGACATGTCCAAGGTGGCCGCCGCACTGGCTGCAATGGACTTCCGTGCGAACCATGAAGAACGCGCGGTCTTCCGTCGTGCTGACAGCGCCCGGCATGGGATCGAAAAAGCTCGGCCAGCCAGTACCGCTTTCAAACTTCGTGTCTGCCTTGAACAGGGGATGATCGCAGCCTGAGCAGATGAACGTGCCCGCGCGCTTCTCCTTGTTGAGCGGGCTGGTGCCCGCGCGTTCTGTGCCGTGCTCGCGAAGGACATGATAAGCCTCCGGCGAAAGCTCCTTGCGCCATTCCTCGGGCGTCTTGGTCACAGGATAATTGACCTCGGGCGCAGCTTCCGCTTTGCCGCGCAAGGAATTAATGATGCCACTGACCGATGCCATAACGATGCCTCCTGCTATCAAATTGCGTCTGTTGAGCATGGGAAATCTCCTTGGGGATTTTCCGGGGAATTTTCCGTTGCTCACTCATATAGTGCAATTTTGGAGAAT
>CAMDKB010000376.1 GCA_945901195.1 Rhizobium sp. Q54 | reverse complement strand
CGCCAAACTCCGAAGCGTTTTCGCGTCGAAATCCGCGCGCAGGGGAATAGGCAAAGACATGACGAACCTCCTCGTTCGCCACGAATGAATCAGACACCGACTGATTTGGATAGCCAGAACGAGTCACGCATCAAGGGAGATGGTATTATCAATCATTCGCAGGCCGCAGCTCCTCTTCAACGCAATGCTCGTCCCCCCAACAATAATGGGCTTTCCATTACACCAAAAAACTGAACTGCCATTCATTTGCCCGCGCGGGCACCTGTAAGAAGACGGGCCACCAACAGAAGTATAGCGACAGTTGCTATCATCAACGTGGAGATTGCATTGATCTGCGGACTGACCCCGAGGCGAACCTGACTGTAGATTCGCATCGGCAACGTCGTTGATCCTGGACCTGACGTGAAACTGGCCAGTACGAAATCATCGAGCGAAAGAGTAAACGCCAGCAAAAACGCCGCGACCATTGCAGGCGCGCAGATGGGCAGCGTTACCAGCCAGAAGGCTTCAATGGGCCGCGCGCCCAGATCCATTGCGGCTTCTTCCAGGGTCATATCGAACTCGGCCAGACGCGCATGGATAACCACGGTCGCAAAACACATACCGACTGTCGAATGCGCCAGTACAACAGTCCAGAAGCCGCGCTCTATCCCGATCGCCACGAAGAACAACAACAAGGCCAGTCCGGTTATAACTTCCGGCATCACCAACGGCGCATAAATTAGCGCGAAAAAGGCTGTGCGTCCCGCAAACGCGCCTGACCTTGCAAGTGCATAAGCCGCGCAAGTGCCAAGCAATACAGAAAGCGACGCGGAAACAAACGCGATCTCGAGACTCGTCAAGGTCGAGGTCAGCAATTGCGCGTTGCTGAACAATTCAACGTACCAGCGAGTCGAAAAACCACCCCAGACAGTCACAAGCCGCGATGCATTGAAACTATAGAGAATGAGCAAACCGATGGGCACGTATAGAAAAGCAAAGCCGGCCAGCAGGATCGCTATCATCCCAAACGAAAATCGCGGCTTCATCTGGCCGCCCCGTGTGTCTGCAAATGTGAGCGCTGATAGGCAACAATGGGCACAAGAAGCAGAACCAGCAACACAGTTGCAACGGCAGCCGCACCAGGCCAGTTACGCGCCGTTGAAAATTCGTCCCACAAACTTCGCCCGATCATAAGAACTTCATCTGAGCCCAGAAGATCGGGGATGACGTATTCGCCAACTGCAGGAATGAACACCAGCAAGCATCCCGCAATAACTCCGCGCATTGATAGCGGCCAAGTTATCTGTCTGAAAGCGGCAAAAGGCGTTGCGCCAAGATCAAGGGCTGCTTCGACCAGCGCAGTATCTTGCTTTTCGAGGGCATTGTATAGGGGCAGGATCATAAACGGCAAATACGAATAGACGATCCCGATCAGCACAGCCCCTTGCGTCGCATAGATATGTATAGGTTCCGAAATCAGTCCTGTTGATATCAGGGCGTGATTGAGAAGCCCCTCATCTTTCAGGATCACGATCCATGCGTAAATGCGGATGAGAAAGCTCGTCCAGAAGGGCGCAACTGCAAGCACGATCAGTAATGACCGCCAGCGGCGTGGCGCCCGCGCCATTGCAAGCGCGAGCGGATAGCCGATCAACAAGGTGCAGAGCGTGGCCAGCGCAGCTATCCAGACCGAAGAAATATAGGCATCGCCATAAATGCGGTCCGCATATATTGCAGCATAACTCTCCATTGAGAATTTCTGCACGCTCTCCCATGCACCAATAAAACCATCCGCCAATTCAAAGACCGGTTCATACGGCGGGCGACCGTCCCGCTGAACGGAAATCGAGATTTTGACAACAATCAGAAATGGAATCGCAAAAAATAAAATGAGCCAGGCATAAGGAACGATCAGCACCAACCGCCGTCCCAAATTGGCCGCCAATCCGCCGTCTCCGACCCCGCGAGTCTTCTTGACGAGGCTCATGACAAAAGCATCCGCGCTGATTGAGCTTCGAACCCCACAAAAACCTGATCTCCCCTCGAGAACGCCGCGTTGGCCGCATCCGCATTACTGCGAGATATGCGAATCAGCCGCCCGTCGCTGAGACGGACCCGCCACACCGTCAGATCGCCGAGCCAGACCATGTCGGCGATCACGCCAGCAAACTCGGCATAAGACCCTGCACGAAGATGCGACATCACCATGCGCTCCGGTCTCACGGCAATGCGCACGGGTCCAGGAAGGGGGGTATCATCGGCAAGAGCAATACGGCCACCGCCCTGTACGATCGCGAACTTGCCCTCACCGCTTTGCACGACCTCACCTTCAAACAGATTGATCTCGCCGACAAACTCGGCAGCGAAGAGGCTTGCAGGACGTTCGTAAATGGCGCGTGCATCGCCAATCTGTTCAATTCGTCCAGAACGCATCAGCGCGATGCGTTGCGCCATCGCCATAGCTTCATCCTGATCATGGGTCACAAGCATGAAAGCTATTCCCAGATCACGCTGAACCTGCATCAATTCGAATTGCGTTTCTTCGCGCAATTTGCGGTCAAGAGCGGCCAGCGGTTCGTCCAGTAGCAGCAATTTGGGCCGCGGAGCCAGGGCTCGTGCAAGCGCAACGCGCTGCTTTTGGCCGCCCGACAATTGCTCCGGACGCCGCGCGCCATAGCCTTCCAGCTTCACAAGGCGCAACATCTCCGCGACACGCGTGGCTATATAGCCCTTGGCCATGCCCTGCTGCACAAGGCCGAACGCAATATTGCGTTCGACGCTCATATGCGGAAACAAAGCATAGGATTGAAACATCATATTGACGGGCCGTCGATAAGGAGGCACGCCCTGCATGTCGCGGCCATCGATGAGAACGCGCCCGGCATCCGGGGTTTCAAAGCCCGCGACAAGCCGCATCAGGCTGGTCTTGCCGCAGCCCGAAGGCCCTAACAGAGCGAAGAACTCGCCGGGCTCGAGTTCCAGCGTGACATCATCAACCGCCCGCACATCGCCATATTGCTTGGACACGCCAGCAAGCTGAATGAGCGGGATGGGCACCCCGGTTGTGTCCTTCAGCCGTCGTTGCGCATGGCTTCGGACAGCCGCTGCTCAAGCACCTTCGGCTTGCAGATGACAAGTGCGCCGCGGGTCTTTTCAATAATGCCGTCGCCTGTCAGCGCGGACAGCTCGCGCGTAACCTGTTCGCGCCGGCAGCCGATACGCGCCGCCAGTACATGATGAAACGGCGGAGGGCTCACGGTGCGCTGGTTTTCGTGCCCTGGACGCGGTGACGACAGGCGCAGCAGTTCCGAATAGAGCCTGTGTTTGAGATCATAGACTGAATGTTCGGTCAAACGCGAATTGCCGTCGCGCACGCGCGAGGTCAACAGCCGCAGCACTTTCTCGCAAGCCGTCTTTGACGCATAGATGATATCAAGGAAAACTGCAGGCGGCATGATGCAAAGTTCTGCGCGCGTGAGTGCTGTGACGTTGGCCGAACGGGGAACATTGTCGATGGCGGAAAGCTCCCCAAAGAATTGCCCGGCTTTCATTTCCGCCAGAATAACTTCCTTGCCCGCTGGCGTACGAATGAGAATCCGCACCTCGCCGGAGACGATGAAATAAACATCGGCTGTCTCGTCCTCGAAATCGACGACGACTTCATTTTCGACGAATTTCTTCCAGGTGCAACGCCGATCGAACTTCGAAAGATCGACGTCCGATGAATCCTTGAAGAAAGGAATGCGGGTAAGCTGCATTGACGGTTTCCTACTGCTGGAGTCGACTCGTCCCTAAAGTGCGTGCAAGCATAACATATTCATTTGGCAAGCGAAGCCTCACCTTACCGGACCGATCGCCGTGCGGCGGTCAGCGTATTCATCATCAGCATGGCAATGGTCATCGGACCGACGCCACCGGGAACGGGCGTGATGGCCCCCGCACGCCCCGCAGCGTCAGCATACTCGACATCGCCCACCAGGCGCATCTTGGGCTGTCCCTGCGCATTCAGCCCTTCGCCCGGCACCCTGTTGATGCCGACATCGATCACGATTGCGCCAGGTTTAATCCATTCACCGCGCACCATCTGCGGACGTCCCACGGCGGCGACAAGAATATCGGCAGTCCCCACAACCGCAGCCAGATCGCGGGTGCGAGAGTGCGCGATTGTGACCGTGCAGTTCTCAGCCAGCAACAATTGCGCCATCGGCTTGCCAACGATATTGGAACGGCCAACGACCACCGCATTCTGGCCAGCCAGGGAAATGCCCAGTGATTTTGCCGCTTCGCGCAAAAGGATCATGGATCCAGCAGGCGTACAGGGAACGAGCGCCCGTTCCAGATTGCCAATCGCCAGCAGCCCTGCATTGACGGGATGAAAGCCATCGACATCCTTGGCGGGTGAAATGGTTTCCAAAACGGTTGTGCTGTCGATGTGGGCTGGAAGTGGAAGCTGCACAAGAATGCCATGAATAGCAGGGTCTCCATTCAGCCGTTCTACAAGCGCGATGAGGTCGGCTTCTGAGGTGGTTGGCGGCAAAGTATGCTGCACCGAATGGAAGCCGCATTGTTCTGCAGCCTTGCCCTTGGCCCGCACATAGACCTGACTGGCAGGATCCTCCCCAACCAACACAACAGCAAGTCCGGGCCTGACGCCC
>CAMDKB010000375.1 GCA_945901195.1 Rhizobium sp. Q54 | reverse complement strand
CGGGACGACCCGGAAGCAAATTTTCAATCCGAGCGAATTGATCGTCGCGCAAAGCATGGCGTTCCATCACAAGCCTCCTTCAGGAAGGCTCCCCATGAATCACGCTTTCACTGATTTGCGAATCCCTTAAATGACGACAGGCCCTAGTTCGCGTCCAGACAAACGCGATGCCGAGCGCAAAAATGCACCATCAAATAAATTCCGCGCTCGACGCGTCTGCGGTGAACATTTTTGTATTTTGGTCTGCCGGACGGGCGCACGCCTCCTGTGCCCGCCAGTTCAGCCCCTCTTGTGCTTTCACTGATGGGGCCGAGGGCGCGCATGTTCTTGCCGCGATCTGGCATCATTTCGACAATCGCGATTGGGGTAGTGAACGTGGCCCGGCCGTTAACTTTTAGGTCCGACTGGTTCCCTTCGGGCAATCATGCCATGGCAATGCGCGTTCAAGGCGCCGACTGTGCCAAGTGTAGCATCGCGGGAACAGGGTTAACGCGAGGCGGCATCCACAGTCGTTTGGGGCCAGGGTGTCAGGGCATACTTGTGCCTGCGTGCGCACGTGCCGCCATATCTAGCTGAAACAGAGCATGTACCTGCCGGGATCAACGATTCGTACCGTGTCCGTTCAGGCTTCGTGCTGAGGGTTAAAGGCAGGGCAAAAAAAAATCTGCATAGGTCCAGTTGACTCTTTGGGGCTTTGGAGTCCGCTGGAGTTCAGCGAAAACGGCGCTAAAATTCGGGCTAGATTCAAGTTATGGGTGTTTAAATAGATATGCACTGCCATATATTGTGTGAACGAAACATGATTCTGTTGGAGTCAGCGATTCGGGCGCGATTTGTTCCTGACTCGTTCAACTGGTAAACGGCGCGTGGATTCATCGGTTCAATGTGGTACATAGCGTGCCCCAGCGTGTTGAATTTTGTACCTCATGAATCTTCAGGTTCAGGCCCCTCGCGGCCCAGCAGTTTCAGAACGCTCGCGGCGCGTCACGGCAGTGCTGGGTCCAACCAATACCGGCAAGACGCATTACGCCATCGAGCGCATGCTGTCGCATTCGAGTGGAATCATCGGGTTGCCGCTTCGCTTGCTGGCGCGCGAAGTTTATAACCGCGCCGTCGAAAAGGTGGGTGCATCGAAGGTTGCGCTGATTACCGGTGAAGAAAAAATCAAACCGCCGAACCCGCAATACTGGATCGCGACGGTGGAGGCGATGCCGAGGGATCTCGACGTTGCATTTGTCGCCATCGACGAAATCCAGATGGCGGCCAATCTGGACCGAGGCCATGTCTTCTCGGACCGGCTGCTGAACCGGCGGGGCCGGGAAGAAACCATTGTCATTGGCGCATCTACCGTGGGGCCGTTGATCGAGCGTCTTTTGCCCGGCGTCACCATTACAACGCGGCCCCGGCTATCAAAACTTTCTTATGCGGGAGAACGAAAACTTTCACGTCTGGCGCCGCGCACCGCGATCGTCGCCTTTTCCGCCGAGGAAGTTTATGCGATCGCCGAACTGATCCGCCGACAACGCGGTGGCGCGGCTGTCGTGCTTGGCGCGCTGAGCCCGCGGACCCGTAACGCCCAGGTCGCCATGTATCAGAATGGCGAGGTTGATTATATTGTTGCGACTGACGCCATTGGCATGGGGCTCAATCTGGATGTCGACCACATCGCCTTTGCGGGCGACCGCAAGTTTGATGGCTGGCAGTATCGCCCCCTGACACCTGCTGAAATAGGGCAGATCGCCGGGCGCGCGGGCCGCCATATCAAGGATGGAACGTTTGGCACGACGGGCCGATGCCTGCCGTTCGACGAAGAAGTTGCCGAAGCGGTGGAAGATCATCGGTTTTCGTCTCTTTCGACCCTTCAATGGCGCAATAGTGAACTCGACTTTTCCGATATCAGGGCGCTTCAGGCATCGCTCGAGCGCGAGCCAACCGAGCCCGGTCTGACGCGCGCACCGCTGGCCGAAGACGTGATGGTGCTCGACATCGCGGCGCGTGATCCCGCCGTAATGCGCCAGGCGGCCACAAAAGCTGACGTTGCGCGGCTCTGGGATGTGTGCCAGGTGCCCGATTATCGCAAGTTGTCCTTGTCGGCCCATGCTGATCTTGTGCTGACGTTGTTTGGTTTTGTGGTTCGGGCAGGGCTGATTTCCGAAACATGGTTTCAGCGGCAGCTGTCGATGTTTGACCGGACCGATGGCGAGATAGATACTCTCTCCGCGCGCCTCGCGCAGGTGCGAACTTTCAATTATATAGCCAACCGCCCGGATTGGCTTTCTGATCCTGAGCATTGGCAGGGCGTCACGCGTCAGGTAGAGGACAACCTGTCGGACGCCCTGCATGAGAAATTGGCCCACAGGTTCGTGGACCGGCGAACAAGCGTCCTGATGCGGCGATTAAGAGAGAATGCAATGCTGGAAGCCGAAATAACGTCCTCGGGCGATGTCATGGTCGAGGGCCAGCATGTCGGCCAGTTACAGGGCTTTCGATTCACGCCTGATCCGCAGGCTGAAGACGAAGCTCAAAAGGTTCTTAATGCTGCCGCGATGAAAGCGCTCGCCAGCGAGATAGAGGCGCGTGCCGCCCGTATCGGCGAAGCGGTGGATACCGCATTCGTCCTGGTGTCGGATGGCACCTTGCGCTGGTTGGGTGAACCCGTCGGGCGCATTGCCGCGTCCGATCATATTCTGAAGCCTATCGTGCGTGTACTGGCGGACGAACAGTTGACGGGTCCGGCGCTGGAAACAGTGCAGCGGAGGCTCGATCTCTGGGTTGGGCAGCATATCAAAAAGCTTCTTGGTCCACTTTTCGAACTTGAAGAAGGTGAAGGCCTTGAAGGCATTGCGCGCGGGGTTGCATTTCAGCTTGCCGAAGCCCTCGGGGTGCTTGAACGCAGCCGTGTAGCGCAGGATGTCAAAACGCTGGACCAGACGGGCCGCGCGGCCTTGCGCAAGGCCGGCATTCGTTTTGGCGCGTATCATATCTACTTGCCGCTTTTGCTAAAGCCCGCCCCGCGCGCACTGGCTGCGCAATTATGGGTGCTCAAGAACGAAAGCGGGGAAGTTTCGCAAGCTCTTGCGGACGTGGTGCATCTGGCGTCCACCGGCCGCACGTCCTTTGCTGCGGACAAGAGCGTTCCCAAAGCGCTTTATCTGGCAGCCGGGTTCCGTGTTTCAGGCGAGCGCTCTGTGCGCGTGGATATTCTGGAACGGCTGGCCGATCTCATCCGCCCTGCCGTCACTTATCGTCCCGGCGTGACGCCGGGCACTCCGCCACCCGGCACCGCCGACAATGATGGTTTCGTCGTAACGGTGAACATGACTTCGCTCGCTGGCTGTTCGGGGGAGGCATTTGCGTCCATCCTGCAATCGCTGGGATATGGGAAAGACATGCGTGCGGGCCCCGCAATCACGGTTCCGCTAGTTCCTGAAGCGGCCAAAGAGCCGATCAAGGTCGAGAGTACGGCAAGTGAAGCTGACACGGCAGCCTCAGTTGGCGAAGTTGTGGAAGGCCAGGGAGAAGAGGCGCAGAACGATACCGGTGCAGCCCTCGACAGCGATGTTGCAGCGGCAAGCGGTGAAGTTGAATCCGTTGAGGATATTTCTGCTGCAACTTTGCATGACGCTGAACCCGCGCAAGGCGTCGAAGTGCAGGTTGCAGAAGCTCAAATTTTGGATGCGCAAGCCCCTGAGGCTGAAGCCGACTCGCCCATCGAAGACCCTCGTGTTGAGGATGTGACGGATGCGCCGGAAGCCACTGCAACCGAGGTGCAAATTACTGACGGGGCGGGCGAAGCCGATGGCGCCCACGCCGGCGTTGACGAACTAGCCGCTGCAACTGCCGATGCTGGTGAAGTGGGGCCTGCCGAAGTGGCGGAAATTCCCTTGATTGAGGTCTGGCGTCCGCATCGGCATCAGGGTGGACAAAGACCCAATCGGGAACGAGGTGGCCGCCGCCACGGGAACAAGCCAACCCAAAAAGGTCAGGAGGGCGAAAGCGTCACTCCGAAAACCCCACGTGTGTTCGTCATTCCACCGGCGCCAGAACGCCCCGAGCGCCCACGGCGTCCTGAGCGTCCAGTGGCAGAAGCCGGGACCCCGGCGGCGGGCGGCGGGGACACCGCGGCAAGTCCTGGTGCGGTTCAAGGACGCCGCGAAGGGCCAAGGCACGAGCGTCCGAAATTTGATGGGCCGCGCACGGGCGGACAACGGAACGAGCGCCCGCGGCATGGCGGGCCGGATCGCGGTGAGCGTAGAGATCAACGCGGCGGTGGTGATTTCCGTCAGGTTGCAAGTTCGGAAAAGCCGCGAGGGCGCGAAAAGCAGGCCGATCCGGATTCACCCTTCGCGAAACTGGCCGCGCTGAAGGCGCAGCTTGAAGGCAAGAGCAAGCCTTGATCGGGTTGGCCTTGATTCGATACGCATGAGCGAGCCACAAAAGCAGCGCCTCGATAAGTGGCTCTGGTTTGTCCGCGTGGTCAAATCGCGGACGCTGGCGGCCAAACTGGTCACTGAAGGGCATGTCCGCATCAATGGAAAGCGGCAGGATTCCGCGTCAAAGACTGTGACGCCGGGGGATGTCCTGACCATTGCTTTGGAACGCGATGTTCGCGTTTTGAAAGTGATCGCGCCGGGAGAACG
>CAMDKB010000374.1 GCA_945901195.1 Rhizobium sp. Q54 | reverse complement strand
ACAACACCTTCAACGTCCAGCGACACCGGATCTCGGCAACGACGCACCGGGCCTTCCGGGCTTCGGCGATGGCCGAGTGGCGCGATGCCGTCGCCATCGCCTTATTACAGGACGAGCAGGTGATCATTGCGTTCTGCATTCAACAAGTTGACAATGCCTCTCAGGCGGGAAGCGATACCCGCTGTAGCTGATTTTACGCATCCGACGCATTTATGCACGAGCCCCCAGACTGCAAGACCTCATCAACGTGACAATGCCACCTTTCCAGCTCCAGCAGGATCTGCTCTTGCGTATAAAGATGAAAAGGCTGCCACCAGATCGTACCGCCCACGACGTTCACCATCACATCCAGGCGGCCATAGTGATCGACGGCGAAGGCCACCAGCCGTTCCGCTTCTTCAAACGAGCTGACATCGGCAAAGCTGGCCATTGCCTCCACACCGGCTTGCACCAGCTGCCTCGTGGTTTCCAGCGCGCTTTCCTGGCTGCGTTCGGCAACGACGATCTTGCCCCCCTCGGCGCCGAGCCGCCGCGCCGCAGCGCGGCCGATGCCCTGCCCTGCACCTGTGACGATGCAGACCTTGTCCTTGAAGCGCATGGCGCCGGCAGATCTGGGATCCAGACTCTCTCTTGTGCTTTGGCTTGGCATTTTAGCTCCACAGGGATGCGCTTCTGCGCTTACGAGAAGAATTCGCAGTCGATGCCCGCCTCTTTAGCCGCTGGCGGATCGCGGCTTGATGGAAGCTTGCCGCACGAGCGTCTTTGATCGGAAGCGCATTGTCTTGCCCAAAGAACGGCTCGCGTCGGCTTGTGAGAGCCGTCCCATCAACCGGCATGCGATTGCATCCAGCGCCATCCGATCGCTCGGATCAAGTCCAGTTTTGTCTAGGCGGTCAAGTGTACTCAGAAGCGTTGTCGCTTCGCCCTTACTCAGCCGAGGCATGCAGTTCCTCCAGCTGGCGACGCACCGGCGGACCATTCTTGACGACATCGAGAAACTTTTCGTCCGCACTGACCCATTCGCGATCACGGTAGGCGCGATAAAGGTCCAGAACGGGTTCTATCACAGCCTTTCGCGGCGCGATTCCCTCGTAAGGCGAGTTGAGCACCACAGAAAAATATCCGTCTCGCCGATACGGATTTCCAGAATGGCCCGGCGTGAGAAACCATATCGTGTAGTTCAGCCCGCCGCCCTGGCACGGAACCTCTTCGGCTGAAAACAGGACTTTGGTCACGGCACCCAACGCAAGGTGACAATGATGGTCACTGGTCTCGCCTATCTGCCACGAAACATGGCCCGCCTCTTCGTAACGCAAGACGGGTCCCAAACTCTCTGTTTGAAATTCTACGAGCAACCTGTCTCTGAACAAGACAAGCGAAGCCTCCGTCAGCTTGAGGCTCTCGCTCAAGAGTTGCAGGCAGGGAGGATCGGTCTGCACTGACCGCGTGTCCACGGGACTGCTCAAGCTATCGAGAAAGGACGACACGGCCGTTGCATCGACTTGAACCTCAAAGGCGCTGTTGAGGCAGTCAAGAATGCGATGAAAACCAGGAGCCTGTGTGACAGAGCGAGCGATATCTATCTCGACAACGTCGCGACGGCTCGTCAGATGCCGCCTGGCGATCCTGAAATACTCCGTTACGGAATCCTTGTCGGCCAGATCCCCGCGATACGGATGTGTGAGCATGCAGGAAAAGCACCACCTGTCGGTTGGTGCGCCTCCAGCGCCGATGAGTAGAAACCTGACTTCGAAAGAAGGCTTGAACTGCAAACATACGCTTGGATGAACCGCATATTGAATCCGG
Source organism: Rhizobium sp. Q54 (assembly GCA_945901195.1). Classification (GTDB taxonomy): domain Bacteria; phylum Pseudomonadota; class Alphaproteobacteria; order Rhizobiales; family Beijerinckiaceae; genus Terripilifer. The sequence continues at coordinate 2,841 of CAMDKB010000374.1, read as the reverse complement.
TGAATTCGGGCCAGGTCGATGTGGAGATGGTGAGGGGCGTCCGCCACCCGCAGCTCGCGCACGCCGGCGAAGCAGTCGCTATAGGCGGCTGGCAGCAAGCGCGCGCCCGGCCCGGCGATAATTTCGGAAATGGAGCCATCCTTCCAGTTGCCGCAGACGACTGCGACATCAGGCATGGCAATCCATTCCTCAATGACGTTGTGGAAGAAAGCAACGTCGTTTTCCATTGTCACGAGCCTGTCTCCTGTCGCATTATGAGCATATGTTATGTTATAACATAACATCAAAAGGGCGCAAGGGTTGCATAGGATGTCTGACAGGTTGCACAGCTAGTCCAGACCTTGGTCACCGGGAGACTTGTGAGTTCCCATTCAGAAGCCGCAGGGTAGCATCCAGATTTCTCCTGACACCGATACCCACCAGCACATCCCGAAGACGAGGTGCTGTGGCCAAGTCCGTGTTCATTGCGGGTTCCTCTCCCCTTCCGCCCGGGCAATCCAGCCCCTCCAAGTAAAGGCGGTGTAAAATGTTTCGATGTCGCCGAACCCGGCATGGAACATGATGGCTTCATCCTGCTCGGGCGTCATGATGTTGAGAGCAGCGTCTACGGACTTGCGGGCTCCTTCCGCCAGCTCCGGCAAGGCTCCGGACGCGACTGCAAATCGCTCGTAGCGGTCCAGCCACCGGGCACGCTGCCGATCGCCTTGCGGAAAACTGCTGTGCGCCGTGACAAGCGGCGCGCCCGGTGAAAGCCGGCGGCGGATCTGCTTCAAGGCATGAAGCCGGTCTTCAGCGTTCATGAAATGCAGGGTGAGAAGGCAGACAGCGCCGTCGAACGGACCCTCCGGAGCGTCATCGGCATAGCCTTCAAGCAAGGTCACACGCTCTGCTGCGTCCTGCAGCTTTCGCCGGGCCAGCTCAAGCATCGGCGCGGAGGGATCAACGCCGACAAATCGCCAATCGGGATAGGCATCGGCAAAACTCTTCAATTCCATTCCGCCGCCCGCACCGATCACCAGCACGGTCGGGCGTTCTTTCATGCGCTCGGCCAGAAGAAGCCCAGCCATCCTGTGTAGGGCGTCGAGAGCGGGAACGAACTGCCGCACGCCTTCTTCGTAACGCGCAACAAACTCGGGATCGGAGAAACCCTTGGTGAATCGCTCGTCGCCCTGTGCTGTCGTTTCGTTCATCTCTGCCTCATTGTTCATCGCATCGCCCTACGGCTCTTTCGAAACTGCAATTTGTTCAACCCGCGTCGGAGCGCAGCGCGCTGTCGGCAATGGCGCTGGCGACATCGTTTTCGGTTACGGACATCACCGGTTTATGTATGCGGATCAGGACGTGAGGCTCGCTGGGCTTCATGACCACGATGACAGTCTCCACATCTGGACAGCCCGGTTCGTGGCACTTCAACTCGGACACGGAGACATGAACTTCCTCACCGAGACAGAGCGCCTTCCGCGTGACGCTCTTGATGCCCGTCAAGATTTCGGAAAGCCCGGTTCGCTTGCGCGGCGATAGCGGATTGCCGAAGGCACTCATGCGCCCTTGCTCAATTTGATCAAGCCGAACGACCCATTTGCTGTTCCATAAGCGAGAAACAGTCCATCAGGGCTGAATGAAAGCGCGGATATCTCTGCATTGCCAGCTTCGCGGAGCGGCATTGCTGCTCCATCTGTATTTCGAATGAGCGAAATAAAGCCATCTTCGTATCCTGCCGCAATGTAGTCCAAGGAGGGGTGAAAGGCGACCATCATGACCAGAATGTTATGCCTTGCGCCCCAAACGACCGGGGGCTTCCCCATGGGGCCATCGTAACCTGTAAATGGCCACAGCGTGACCGAATCACACCCAGAGGTCGCTAGCCACGCTCCGGATGCAGACCACGAAAAGCTTTTCGATTTCGACAAATATCCGGTCATACGCATGTCGAGTTCGTCTTCAAGGCGCCACCCGTGAAGCGCGTTTTCCGCCATTGCACTGACAACAAAGCGTCCGTCCGGACTGTGTGTCACCCGTATGTGTGAGCCGAGCCATTCCAGCCGCTTGGGAGTTGGACGTTCTTCCGAAACATTGATCAGCGATACGCCGCCGTAATGCGCGACAGCCAGTTGCGCTCCGTCAGGCGAGAAACCCATATCCGAAATTGTTGAGCTCAATCCAATTTCAGTAACCGTCTGATCCGGCCCGACAATTGCAATGGTTTTCCCGGCCGAGTAAGCAAGCCGTCCATTATCGTCTGTTGCGACCGAAGTCACCCAGCGGGAATTTCCAGTGCGGGCAAGCAGAGATGTTTCACCTCGCGAAAGGAGCCTAATCTCACCCTGATCGCACGCCGTGATTAGCCCCGTCCTATCCTTGCATGTCTTTGCGCAGACAATCGCACCTTGATGAGCCTGCAGCTTGCTCAGATCATCGCCATTGCAGGCAGCGGCGCGCAAGGTTCCATCTACGAGAATGGCGATCGCGGAGTGTTCGGAAAACGACACGGCCACAACGTATTCACCGACTACGTGTTCCTTCCGTTCCAATTCAACCGTGGGAGCTTTTTGTCTCCTGGGGTTTCTTTTCAACCCTTCATGGCGCATTTTTCGAAGCCTGCTCGTATGACGTCAAAAGGAAGATCGCGCCCGATAAATACAATCTTGCTAACCCGCTTTTCATCCTTGCGCCACGGGCGTTGTTTATCGCCTTCCATAAGCATGTGGACGGCCTGAACAACAAAGCGATCATCATCACCCTTAAATGCGAGTACGCCTTTCATTCGCAGGAGGTCAGCGCCAAACCTTTGCACCAAATCCTGTATCCACGGAAAGAATTTATCCGGATTTAGTGGGTTTT
>CAMDKB010000373.1 GCA_945901195.1 Rhizobium sp. Q54 | reverse complement strand
CGCTTTTGCAGGCAAGGTCCCCTTGCTCGCCAATATCGTCGAGGGTGGCGATACCCCGGTGACACCTGCCAGCGAACTTGAAAAGCTCGGCTTCCGCATCGTGATCTTTCCCGGCGGCATCGTGCGCGCCCTTGCACGCGGCGCGGCAGACTTCTACGCCGCCTTGCAACGCGACGGAACAACCGATGCCATGCGTAACAACATGTATGATTTTTCAGGTCTCAACGACATGCTGGGAACAGCTGATATCCTGGCTCGCGGCAAGACCTATGAAGAGGACGAAAAATGACGGCTCCCTTCATCGCGGCGAAGACAGCTCTGCTGATCGTCGATCTTCAGAACGATTTTCTTCATCCTGACGGCGCTTATGCACGAGGCGGTCTGGAGAACGCCAATATCGCGGCTCTTCCGGCGCGTATAAGTCCACTGGCGGAACTGCTGCGAGAAAAGGGGGGCTGTGTCATCTCCACCCATTTCACGCTCGTGCCCGGCCGTGGCGGTGAGCCGATCATTTCACCACATCTCAAGCAGATCAGACCGTTTCTGCGTAAAGGCGATTTTCTGCCGGCTAGCTGGGGACATGCGCAGGTGGACGAACTGGGGCCTGCGGACATGGCGGTTGAGAAAATCGCCTATTCGGCGTTTTATATGACCCGGCTCGAATGGCTGTTGCGAAAGACCGGGATCGAGCACCTCATCGTCGGGGGAATCGTCACAAATGGCGGCGTCGCATCCACAGTGCGGGACGCCCATGTGCGAGATATCGGCGTGACTGTTCTGGAAGACGGCTGCGCCGCCTTTTCGCAGGAGATGCACAGGACTTCCATTGAAGCGCTTGGGCCTGTGGCGCTTGTAAGTACCGTCGCGAAGGCGATTGAGGCGGTCGGCGCGCAATGATGCCAAGGGCAGTTTGGAAAAACCAAATCCGCCGCAAATTGCTGTTGTATAATGATCTATCTTGTCACAACACCGGCGTCGGGCCGCCACCGCGGTATTGGCCCTGCCCTGGACCTGCGCCTGCCGCGTTGATGCGTTCGCAGACCTTGTCGAAGAGCTCGCGGTCCATGGGGCCCTTGTTGGCTATATCAATATCGGCCTTCAGATGTGCTTCGTTTGTCGTTGCAACCAGGGCTACGTCTACATTTTCATTGGCCATCGCGAAACGGATCATGAATTCAATCGGCGTCATGCCTTGCAGACATTCATCCAGTCCCGCCCTGTCCCAGATGTCCTGGACCTCGCCGTCGGCGGTGCCAATGGGCCGGGTTGCCCAGCCTTTGGCCGGCGCGCCGCGTCCCATCACACCACGAACGACTATTGCCTTGCCTGCATTGCGCAGTGTGGCGATCATGTCTTCATTGGCGCGTTGCAAGGCTGAATACGGCACTTGAATAACGGTAAAGCAATCGACATCGACGAACTCCGCCAGTAGCGGCAGGCGCGAGGAAATGCCGAAATGGAGAACCTTTCCCTGTTGCTTCAACTTGACGAGCGCATCGATCACGCCACCCTCTTCCAGCTCCTTGCGCGTAGGATTGCCGTGCACCTGAACAGCGTCGAGATGATCAGTCTTGAGGCGGCGCAGGCTTTGCTCGATGCCGGATGTCACATTTTGTGCGGTATAAATGTGCTTTTCGTGTTCCTGTGAATCCTCGGCAAGCCCTGCGACACAAGCGCATTTGGAGGCCAGAAAAAACTCTTCGCGCCGATGAGAAATTGCCTTGCCGATAAATGTTTCACTCCGGCCGTAGTCAATCGAGGTATCGATATAATTGATACCTAGATCGAGGACCTTGTTGAGAAAGGCTGTAACTTCTTTTTCCGGAATGTCGCGCGCTCTAGGTGCGCCTGACAATTCCATCGCGCCGTAGCCGAGGCGGCTGACTTCAAAGCCGGTCTTCCCCATCTGCCTGACGCCGCCCGCCAGTGCAGTCTTCGACCCGCTCCCCATGTCTGTCTCCGTTTGCTGTTCGTTGGCGGCAACATACGACAGGCGTTGCGTAGCAAGCAAATCGGAGCTGTTTTTAGATTGGCTCATGCAATCGTTGGAATTATTCGCGCTTGTTGCGATCAGCAAGTTCGCGCGCAACTTCTGTCGGTGGGCCGACGATGGTGGGAACGGCGGGACAGGCAGTGCTGTTCGTGAGTCCGGCAGCAACTTTGCGCGCTTCACCGTTGGCGTCGGTCGCCGCACCGTCAATGATGGCCGACACACAAGCCGAACGCGGCGACAGCGCCAAAACAGCCAGTGCACTTGCGGTCTTGCCCGAATCCAGCCGCGTATGCAGGCGCACGATGGCGGCAAAGGGCGCACCGTTTCCCGCTGGGTGCCACTCTATGCGCGGGCCGATGTCATAGGGGGCACTCAGGGTCAGGACTGGTTTGCTCGCACCTGAAGGCGTGAAGGCGGCGTGGACATAGGCTCCAAAAGCTGTCTTGCGGATACGCCAGCCATGAGCCCCGGCACAATGATAGATAACCTCGCCATGGTCATGGCGAGCAGCCGCAGCATTGCCGGGCGCGCCCTTGCAAGCGGGTTGATTGAGAGACGTCACTTTCGTTTCCGCGGACGCACTGCTGACTGGCACTACAAGGCTTATCGTGGCCAGCGCAAACAAGACAGGTGAAAAGCGCATGTCATCTTTCCTCAACGGGACGGCGTTTAATCAAACACCGTCCGGCAAAGAAATAAGTGTGCGAATGCACGCTGGTCTTTAACGCCATTTGTCCACGTCAACGGTGATGCGGTGATTGGCGCCCATCATCTGCCAGTAGCCATTGGTCTCGCCACCGACAACGACGACGTTGATATCCTTGGCTTCCCAAATTTCGATAAGTTCATCCTTGGCGGCCTTGAGCTTTGTGGCCAAAGGCTCCTCGCCGAAGGTGGCGCGGGGATAAACATAGTTCTGAATGAGTTGCTGATCCCAATAGCGTCCTGCTGGCATCTGCGCGGTTTGCGCAAGCCATTTGATCAGGTCGGCCTTTTTTACAAAACCGCCGCGATCAATGAACTGGCGCGCCGTAATGGGATCGAGCAGAAGGCAAGGCGGCGTCAGCGTATCGGTTCCCAGCAGCATGTCCCGCACGTGCTCGCGCCAGTATTCTTCGCGCAGGCCAAGATTGAACGCCGTCGAGCGGCAGCCATAGAAAATGCTGACGGTGCTTGATTTTGCATCAAATCCCTTCTGCACATGCAGCGGCTCCCAGGGGCTGCGTTCCTCATTCTCCGCAAAGGTGATGTTGGAATAGGTGTAGGCGTTGCCGATGGAGCCCATGAAAGTCTCGCCGACTACCGAACCGCCCTGCCCGTTCTGCGAAATCAGCCCGTAAGCACGGCCGATGGCGGCATTGGCGCGGTTGTAGGGGCCCATCGCGCCCGTACCTGCGTTCATGCCAATTTCGTGGCGGATCGGGCCGTTGACGACGACCATTGCTGCAGCGGATGACGACGTCGAGCCTCGTGCAGAGACATGGCTTGAGGCGAGCGCCAGAATAACCGGCAGATGCTCGGGCAGCGCGCCGGCCATCACAGCATTTACGGCAACTTTCTCGACAGTAAAGCTCCAGGGGCCGCGATTGTGGGTGGGCTCGAGTGTGCCGACGATTTCATCCGGCTTGCGCGAAGTGCCCTTGAGCATGGCGGCAACTCGCTCTTCGGACGGCAAGACGATGGGAAGGAAATCGGTCCAGCGGTTTTCCATGAACAGCTGGTGTAGATTGTCCTCTGTATCGGTCGCTGCGATACGCGGCGTTGCGGCAAAATCAGCAACCCCTGATGGCGCAACCGGGCGGGTCAATCCTTCAATCACTTCCTGCATGACGGGACGTCCCGTGTTGCAATCATTGCCGAAGACATAGGCGCGCAATTCGGCGGCACTCTTGCCCATCACAGGTTGCGGCACAAAGGCTTTAGGGGAATGGGCAAGCCCGCCAACACGAGCGACGCTCTCCACCACCTTTACAAACTTGTCGGTGTGGATGGCCACCGTTGGCACCCCCCATTTTGTGTCCAGCGTGATGGCGTGGGTGGTGACGGCGGGCGCGCAGGTGGAACAATGGCCGACGCCCAGAATGGCTACCGCGCCATTGGCCTTGATTTCTTCCCATGTCCTGGGATCGTCGTGCCGGTAGACGTTGTTGAGCGAGATCATTCTGGTTTTCACCGAAGGCATTTTCTCGGCGAACCAGATTTCCACCTGCTTCAGCAATTCGATGGAATCATCAAACCGGCAATCGACAAGATATACCGTTTTGCCATCGAGACTTAAGGGCCGGGGTGCGGGGCTTTTCGCGGTGATTTTCGGTGGAAAGCCCATGGGATTGAGGACAGTAACGCGATTGCCGGCTTTGGTCTGGATATGGGGATCATCGGGCATGGATTATTCCTCCGGAGATTTTGCGGGAGAATAGCCGATTGTGGCGGCGGCAGCGAGGGGAAGAACATCACCGCAAAGAGGCGCCTGGATCAAAGGGGCTCGGAAACCAAGCGGTTTCGATTGCCCTGCATGATCTAATACCAGTTCCCGCTGATCAGCATTGGTGGGCCCAATCTCGCAAGCCGATGGACATGATACGCCATGGCTGCTCGACGAGTTTGTTCCAAGCGTCGCAGCAATGGTCGAGGATGTCGTCGTAGGATTTGAAGACGCGGTTCGA
>CAMDKB010000372.1 GCA_945901195.1 Rhizobium sp. Q54 | reverse complement strand
TCGGCCGGGGCAACGAATATCATGCTGGTGACATTTCTCATTCCCGTTAGTGCAATCCTGCTCGGGGTGTTTGTGCTGCACGAAGATCTGGCGCTTCGTCATTTTGCAGGGATGGCGCTGATCGGCATCGGTCTTGCTTGCATTGATGGACGTGTCTTGAAGTGGCTGCGAGCTGTTTCTCCCTCGAATGCAAAATGAAATCTGTGGCCAAGATCAAGGTTATTATCCAGCTTGCACTGAAGCTCAGGACGCGTAAAAAAGTATCTGTCGTTCAACACCGGGGGCCCGCATCGGCCGCAGGAGAATTCATGAAAAGATCTGTCCATGCAATCGCAACACTGTCCGCTCTCCTGTTCGCCACAGGTGTGTCGGCTCAAGACAAGGTGACCTTCGCCACCAATTGGCTCGCGGAAGCGGAGCACGGCGGGCATTATCAGGCTGTGGCGGATGGCACGTATCTGAAATACGGCCTCGACGTTACGATCCGGCCCGGCGGGCCGCAACTCAACAACCGTCTGCAACTCATCAGTGGCCGCGTTGAATTTTACATGAACGCAAACATGGTGCCGTCCTTCACTGCGATCGAACAAAAAGTTCCGGTGAAAACCGTGGCGGCGATGTTCCAGAAAGATCCATTCATTTTCATGTCGCATCCGGGCGAGGGTTTCGACAAATGGGACGACCTGAAAAACGCCACCGCCTTTGTCGGGAATGAAGCGCTGGCGTCTATCTTTCAGTGGCTGAAACAGGAATACGGATTTCGTGAAGAGCGCGTAAAACCCTATACGTTCAATCCCGCGCCCTTTATCGCTGACAAGAAGTCAATCCAGCAGGGTTATGCGACGTCGGAGCCTTTCGAGGTGGAACGTCAGGGCAAGTTCAAGCCGAATGTGTTTCTGGCCGCCGATTATGGTTTTGACACCTATTCGACGCTGATTGAAACGCGCGACGACATCATCGCCAAGCGTCCCGATCTCGTGCAGCGTTTTGTCGATGCCTCTATCATTGGCTGGTATAATTATATCTATGGTGACAACACTGCCGCCAATGCGCTCATCAAGAAGAACAATCCCGAGATGACCGATGCGCAGATCACGTTCTCCATCGCCCGCCTGAAAGAGCATGGCATCGTTGATTCTGCGGAATCGTTTGCCAATGGCATTGGAGCGATGAGTGATGCGCGCATGAAGAGCTTCTTTGACAAGATGGCGAAAGCGGGTGTCGTCAAGGCTGATATCGACTACAAGAAGTCCTATACATTGCAATTCGTGAACAAGCGGGTCGGCATGGACCTGAGGCCGAAATAGAGTGGCTGGACCTGTCGTCACGCTGCGCGCTATCGGCAAGACGTTCACCAGCGGTACGCTGGCAATTGACGGACTCAATCTCGATGTAAGCGAGGGCGAGTTCCTGAGCTTTCTGGGTCCTTCCGGTTGTGGCAAATCCACCGCATTGCGGCTGATTGCCGGGTTGATCGAACCTACCTCCGGCACCGTCGATTGGCGCGACGGCGCGCGTCCCGAGATCGGCTTCGTGTTTCAGGAACCCACGTTGATGCCGTGGGCAAATGTATTCGACAATGTCTACCTGCCACTGCGTCTGCGCCACGTATCTCGAGCGGATGCTCGCGGACAGATTGAGGCCGCGCTGTCACTCGTTGGGTTGGGGGATTTCACCAGCGCCTACCCACGCGAATTATCCGGTGGCATGAAGATGCGTGTCTCCATCGCACGCGCACTTGTGCTGAAGCCGGCGCTGCTCTTGCTGGATGAGCCTTTTGCGGCGCTCGACGAAATCACGCGCCTCAAGCTCAATGACGACGTGCTGCGCATCAAGGCGGAACTGGGTACGACTGTCATTTTCGTGACGCATTCTGTTTATGAAAGCGTATATCTTTCGACGCGTGTCGTGGTGTTCGCGGCCCGGCCCGGCCGTATTGTCAGCATGATCGATATAGCGGCGCCGATGCCCCGCACAGAAGCGTTTCGCCTGTCGCAGGATTATGCGGAATACTGCGGGCAAGCGTCGGGCGCGCTCCAGCGTGCGATTGGCCTGCGGGATAGCGTACATGGAGCGCTTCCATGAGCGATCGCCGCCTTCTGTCGCCCTTCGCTGAAAAGCTCACCATCTATGGCCTGCCAGTGCTGGTCTTCGCGCTGGCGATTGGCGCGTGGGAAGCTTTGGTCCGGATCAACGAAATCCCGCCCTACATCCTGCCGGCGCCAAGTCTGGTGGGACAAACCATAATCACTGACTGGGGCGTACTTTCCACATCACTCTGGGTCACGCTGAAGATCACAATTTCGGCGATCCTGCTGGCGATTGCCGGTGGTGGCGCCTTGGCGATCCTGTTTGCACAATCCAAATGGATCGAGCGGTCGTTCTTTCCCTTTGCGGTTATCCTGCAGGTTACGCCGATCATCGCCATCGCGCCGTTGTTGCTGGTCTATCTGGAGCCCACTACGGCAGTGCTGGCCTGCGCATTCATCGTGGCCTTTTTCCCCATTCTGTCGAATACGGCCCTGGGTCTTGCCTCGGCGGATCATAACCTGCTCGATCTCTTCGCACTTTATGGTGCGAAGCGGTGGCAACAATTGGCTTATCTAAGGCTGCCTTCGGCATTGCCGTTCTTTCTCGGCGGCGTGCGCATCGGAGGCGGGTTGGCGCTGATCGGCGCGATTGCTGCGGAACTTTCTGCGGGTACGGCGGGGCAGGCGACGGGACTGGCGTTCCGTATCGTCGAAGCCGGCTATCGCCTCAATATCCCGCGCATGTTTGCAGCGCTGGTGTTGATTTCGCTGACTGGTATTGCAATCTTTCTGTTCTTCTCCACCCTGTCGTGGTTGCTCCTGCGACGCTGGCATGATTCCATGCGTCCGCAAGAAAAATAGCCATTGCACGCGCGGTGGTCATCGAAGCCGAGGGCCTTTCTCATATATCAATTTCCGGCGGCGCCAGCCTGTTGGGGTTTGATCGGGACCACCCCGCCAACCTGCCGGGGTGTTGCGCTCGCGCTGCGATCATGGTCCAAGGAAGCAGAAATTGGCCGATCGTTGCCAGAGGAGGGAACTCATGCCGCATAGCATCCGTAAAGTCATAGCGCAGGCCGCGTTTGCCGGCGCCGGATTGGCGATGGCCGTTGGGGTTGTGCTCGTTGCTTCGCCGGCATTTGCGCAGACGAAATTTCCAAACACGCAGATGAAACTTGTCGTCCCCTTTGGGCCAGGTGGCGTGGCGGATACGTCCTCCCGTCTGGTCATGGAAAAGATGGGCGAAAAATTGGGGCAGCGCATCATTATTGAAAACGTGCCGGGAGCGGGCGGAATCCAGGCGGCACGGAACGTACTTGGCGCACCTGCCGATGGCCACACCTTGGCGCTGATGACCAACGGTACTGCGATCAGCGTTGCCTTGTTCAAGCAATTGCCTTTCGACCCCGTTGGGCAGTTCGAGCCGATTTCGGCGCTGGGCTTTTTCGAGTTCATCCTCTTCACGGGCGGAGATTCGCCCTACAAGTCCCTTGGCGATGTACTGAAAACTTCAAGAGACAAACCCGGCACTCTCAACATCGGCACCATCGTTGCGGGGAGCACGCAACATCTGACAGCCGAGTTGTTCCGGTCTTCGGCTAACATCGACATCAAACACGTGCCGTTCAAGACGACCCCGGACCTGTTGCTCTCGACCATGCGCAATGACGTCGAGTTGATGGTGGAGGCGTTAGCGCCGATCAAATCCAATCTGGAGGACGGGAAGATTCGCGCTCTCGCCGTTTCCAGCCCGACGCGCTCCAAGGCGCTGCCAAATGTGCCGACTGTCGCCGAAGCAGGCGTGCCCGGCTTTGATGTGGTGTCGTGGAATGCGGTTTACGTGAAAGCTGGCACGCCGCCGGAGATCATGAAAATTCTCAACAACGCCATGCGCGTATCGCTCGCTGACAAGGAACTCAGCGCCAAGCTGCTGGCGCTTGGAATTGACGGGCAGGCGACCTCGTCAGCCGAAATCAATCAGCGCATGAAGGACGATATCGCGAAGTGGACAGCGGTCATTGAAAAGGCAGGCATCGAAAAACGATAGCCAAAGGTTCGCCTCCCGGAAAAATACGCAGCATTGGAATGCGGGCGGATGCTTTTGCAGGAACCAAGATGTCAGCAGTTCACGTCCTCATGCCCGTTCCCTTGCCGCGTCTCATTATCGAGACGCTGGAGGCGAATTTCACGCTGCATAAGCTCTGGCTTGCTCCAGATCAGGATGCGATGGTGAACACGGTCGCAAACGATGTGCGCGCGATTGCGACAGGTGTGAATATCCTTGCGGAAGGCATACACTTTCCTGTCGATGGCGCTTTCATGGCGCGCTTGCCGAAGCTTGAAATCGTCGCCAATCTCGGCGTCGGTTACGACAATATCGACGCCAAATGGGCGGCTGCGCATGACATTGCGATCACCAATACGCCGGATGTCTTGACCGAAGAGACTGCCGATACCGCGTTTGGCCTTCTGCTCAACGCCGTCCGCCAGTTTTCAGCGGCGGAACGCTATCTGCGCGCCGGCAAATGGGAGGAGCGCGCCTTTCCGCTTACGGCCTCGCTGAGGGGGCGCAAACTCGGGATCATTGGTCTGGGACGTATAGGCAAAGCGATTGCTCGCCGTGCGGAAGGATTTGGCC
>CAMDKB010000371.1 GCA_945901195.1 Rhizobium sp. Q54 | reverse complement strand
CTGCCATTGTCCCTTTGTATCAGGCTCGCCAAGCAATGGCACAACCTCGGGCTGCCAGCGCGCGCGCTCGACAAGACCGGCAAGATGCTCCGACATGGCGAACGCCTCGGTCACCCCACGCTCCCCTCAAGGCTCACGGCAATCAGCTTTTGCGCTTCAACTGCAAACTCCATCGGTAATTGCTGCAGCACATCGCGGACAAAACCGTTGACGATCAGCGCTGTCGCCTCTTCAGCATCGAGCCCGCGCTGGCGACAGTAGAAGAGTTGGTCTTCGGCAATTTTCGATGTTGTGGCTTCATGCTCGAACACGGCGCTGCGGTTGCGCGAGTCGAGATAGGGGATGGTATGTGCACCGCATTTCTCGCCAATCAGCAGCGAGTCACAATTGGTGAAGTTCCGTGCGTTGTCAGCACGTTTATGCGCAAACACCTGTCCACGATAAGTGTTGTTGGATCGGCCGGCAGATATGCCTTTGGAGATGATGCGGCTCGATGTGTTCTTGCCCAGATGCATCATCTTGGTGCCGCTATCCACCTGCTGGCGGCCATTCGAGATGGCTATCGAATAGAACTCGCCACGCGATGACTCGCCACGCAAAATGCACGAAGGATATTTCCAGGTGATGGCAGAGCCTGTTTCCACCTGCGTCCACGACACCTTGGACCGGTCTCCACGGCAATCAGCGCGCTTGGTGACAAAGTTATAGATGCCGCCCTTGCCCTGACTATCGCCAGGATACCAGTTCTGCACCGTTGAATACTTGATCTCCGCATCATCCAGCGTGATGAGTTCGACCACAGCGGCGTGAAGCTGGTTCTCATCGCGCATAGGCGCCGTGCAGCCCTCGAGATAGCTGACGTAGGAACCCTTGTCGGCAATGATCAGGGTGCGCTCGAATTGGCCTGTATTCTTTTCATTGATGCGGAAGTAAGTCGACAATTCCATGGGGCAACGAACACCCGGCGGAATGTAGACAAACGATCCATCCGAAAACACTGCGCTATTGAGTGTCGCAAAGTAATTGTCGCTGACCGGCACAACCGAGCCAAGATATTTCTTCACCAGTTCAGGGTGCGAATGAACGGCTTCCGAAATGGGACAGAAGATCACGCCGGATTTTGCCAGTTCCGCCTTGAAGGTTGTTGCAACTGAAACGCTGTCGAAAACCGCATCAACGGCCACGCGCGTTCCAGCGCCTTCGATACCCAACAGCACTTCCCGCTCGCGCAGGGGAATGCCCAGCTTTTCATAGGTGCGCAGCAATTCAGGATCGACTTCATCAAGCGATTTCGGTCCGGGCGTGCTCTTTGGCGCGGAATAATAATAGAGATCCTGATAGTCGATTTTTGGATATTCGACACGCGCCCAATTGGGCTCTTTCATGGTCAGCCAGAGGCGATAGGCCTCAAGCCGCCATTGTGTCATCCAGTCAGGCTCATTCTTTTTTGCCGATATGAAGCGAACGATATCCTCACTGAGGCCCTTGGGGGCCTTGTCGGATTCGATATCGGTGACGAAGCCATACTTGTAGGCGTCGACATCGAGCGACTTCACTGTATCGACTGTTTCCTGAACAGCCGCCATTTGCACTCTCCTCACCTTGGCGGATTCAAGGTCCGCTGGTTGAGCCACATTCAAGCCCGTTACGCGGCGCTTTTGACCCGCCGCGTAGTCATTCGTCCTGCCACCTTTTCCAGTGCGGCAAGCGCAAATTCAATATCGTCTGTTTGCGTCCCGGTCCCGACACTGACGCGCAGGGCGCACCGTGACAGATCGGGCGCGACACCCATAGCTTCAAGGACATGCGACGTTCGAACCTTGCCCGAAGAACATGCAGAGCCGGACGAAACCGCAATGCCTTCAAGATCGAGGCCGATCAACATCGTCTCCGCCGGCATCCCGCTCATCGCGAACGCCGACGTGTTCGCCAGACGCGGCGCATTCGCGCCGAAGATGGTGACGCCGGGAAAACGCGCCTGCAAAGCACTTTCAAATTGATCGCGCAAGCCCGCAAGGCGTGTGTTTTCCATATCGCGATTAGCCACGACAGCGATACTGGCCGCGCCAAAACCGGCGATGGCCGGAACATTCTCCGTCCCCGCGCGTGCGCCGCGTTCCTGCCCGCCACCCCGCAACACAGGTTGCGCGATTTCGATGCTTTCGTTCAACAACACCAATGCTCCCGCGCCCTTGGGCCCGCCGAGCTTGTGCGAGGAAAAGAAGACCATGTCTGCATCAAGCGCGCGAGCGCCGCAATCCATGCGGTGAACACCCTGGACCGCATCGCATACGACAATGCCACCATGCGCATGAACGAGGGCGGCTGCAGCTTTTACAGGCTGAATGACGCCAGTCTCATTGTTTGCCACCTGCAAGGCAAGCATGCAGGCTCTACGCGGAACCTGCGCAAGAAGGCGTTCCAGCTTCGCCAGATCCAGCATCCCCTCGGCGGTCAACGGGGCGATTAGTAAAGCTTCAGGCGCAAACCGGTTTCCGTCGATGACGCAGGGATGCTCGCCTGCAGCGATAATCAAAGTATTGGCCACGTTTCCCGCTGGCGAAACCACGTGGGATGTCAAAGCCAGATTGGCAGCCTCGGTGGCGCCCGACGTAAAGATCACACGCCGTGCTGGTGCTCCGACCAGCGCCGCAACCTTCTCGCGGGCCGCCTCAACCAACGCCCGCGCGGCACGGCCTTCCTTGTGTACGGAAGACGGGTTGCCGGCCAGATCCATCGCAGCGCAAACGGCCTCCCGCACGCCCGGCGCGAGAGGCGCGGTCGCGTTGTAATCGAGATAGGTCCGCTGTGTCGCCATGAGGGGCGAAAACTCCGTCGCTCTGTTTCGCGGCGGACATATTCCACCAGCGCTCGGCTCCCGTCGCAATTTTCTTGCATTGGCGAGAGCGGTGCATGTTAAAAGCGCGCCTGAAGGAAACCCACCATCCGGACCGCTTTGATCCGCCTGACTGTCTCCGCCAAACCACCCGCCGCGATGGAGCATATCTCCAGATACGGCTAGTTTAGAATTATTCTAACACTATTTTGGGGCTTTGGTGCGATGAAGTCAAGCAAAGAGGCTCGGAATCCGGGTTTTCATCGCCATATAGAGGCGGCTTATCGTGCTGCGCGCCAGCACAGCTCAAGTGGAGACATCATGCCCGAAGTTATCTTTACCGGCCCCGCTGGCCGCCTCGAAGGACGTTTTACCCAGGCCAAGACCCGTGGCGCACCCATCGCGGTGATTCTCCATCCCCATCCCCAGTTCGGCGGCACGATGAATAATCAGGTCGTCTACAACATGTATTACGCGTTTGCGGAGCGCGGCTTTTCTGTATTGCGGTTCAATTTCCGGGGCGTTGGCCGTTCCCAGGGCGCTTTCGATCATGGTCAGGGCGAATTGTCGGACGCTGCCTCCGCGCTCGACTGGGCCCAGTCGATCAATCCCGAAGCGCGCGCCTGCTGGATTGCCGGCTTCTCCTTCGGCGCCTGGATCGGCATGCAATTGCTGATGCGCCGGCCTGAAATTGAAGGCTTCATCTCCGTCGCCCCGCCCGCCAATCGCTTCGACTTCTCATTTCTTGCCCCCTGCCCGTCTTCAGGCCTCTTCGTTCATGGTGATCAGGACCGTGTCGCTCCACTGAAGGAGGTCATGGGCTTGATTGAAAAGCTCAAGACTCAAAAAGGCATTGCGATCGAACACACGGTTGTCGAAGGCGCGAACCACTTTTTTGAAAATTGTGTTGATCCGCTGATCGAGAAGGTCGGCGCCTATCTCGACAAACGCCTGGATAACCCGACAAAGCGCGCAACACCCACGCGCAGCGTACGTGGTCCGATGCCCAGAATTACCTCGGGGTAATTTGCAGCCGTCTCGCCTGCAAATGCACAGCAAGTCGTTTTCGGGCGATCCGTCGCTTTAACGTTAGCCTGCGCCCGCGAGCGGCTGGGGCGCATTCAGGTTACGCAGCCGACTTGCCCCTCACCACTGGTTCCCCGCAAGCGGCCAGAACTTGCGGCGCGAGGCCCATGCGGCAGAGGTCCAGAATTTCCTCTGCCGTTCCAGGCCTTCCAAAATAATAGTCTTGCATGTAGGCCAGCCCCTACCCGCGCAATATTTCGACCTGCCGCATCGTTTCCACGCCCTCAACGATGCAACCCACATCCAGATTGCGTGACATATCGACAATGGACCGCACGAGGTTGCCGCTGGCCGGATTGCTCTCGATATCCACGACAAACGCCCGGTCAATCTTGATCGTATCCAGCGGCAGACGATGAACATGGATGAGGCTCGAATAGCCGGTGCCAAAATCGTCCAGCGCGATTTTCGCCCCCAGATTGCGCAACAACTTGAGAGCATCGCAGGTCTGGTCAAAGTCGACCAGGACGGCCGTTTCGGTCACTTCAAATTCAAGCCGGGCAGGATCAAAACCCGATGCTCGGACCAGGGACAGTATTTGCAACATGGTTTGCGGCGCACACAGATCGTGGACCGACAAATTAAACGACAACATCAAGTCAGACGGCAGTCGCTGCATGTCCCGGAGTGCTTTTTCAAGCAAAATGTGAGTCAATTTGCTTATAATCCCTGTACGTTCGGCGGCGCGTATGAAAAGCGCGGGCTGAATATCGCCAAGAATTTCGATCGACCAGCGCGCCAGGGCTTCAAATC
>CAMDKB010000370.1 GCA_945901195.1 Rhizobium sp. Q54 | reverse complement strand
AATCCTCTGTTTAATGCTAACAAGTTAAAGCTTGGCACGTTCGCCACCAATGTATCTTATGGTTGCGCGATTTCCACTGTCGATGGCTCGTTTCAAACCAATTGGGCTGATGCAGTCAAACTCGCACAAATTGCCGATGAGGCAGGCCTTGAAGCTATCGTTCCGGTTGCGCGCTGGCGTGGTTTCGGGGGAATAACCGATTTCAACGGCTCTGCCTTCGATCCTTATACATGGGCCGCGGGGCTTGCTATGGCGACCAACTATTCGTCCATATTTGCGACCTCGCATATCCCCACGATGCATCCCATCGTCGCTGCTAAGCAGGCAGCAACCATTGATCATATTTCCAACGGTCGCTTTGCCTTGAACATCGTCTGCGGCAGCCATCGCCGGGAAATGGACATGTTTGGCGAATTGCCGATGCGCTATGAAAATCGCTACGAGTATGCTGCCGAGTGGACCAATGTGATTAAAACTCTCTGGATGCGCACCGAATCCTGGGACTATGAAGGCGCGTTCTTCAAGATCAACAAGGGTTTCAGCGAGCCAAAGCCAATCCAGAAACCATATCCCGCGCTTATGAACGCCGGCGGCTCTGAGTCCGGTCGGGATTTCGCAGCGCGCGAATGCGACATCGCGTTCATTCTGGTTTCGGACTTCTCGGATGACGCCATGCGCCGCGAAATCGATAAGATCCGCAATATTGCGCGCCGGGCATAACGGCGAGAGATTCAGGTATGGATGAACGCCTATTGCGTTATCGGCGACACGGAAAAGGACGCGCGCGATTTCCTCAACTATTACGTGATGGAAAAGGGCGACTGGGAGGCCGTGAGTAATATTACGCAAAGCCTGGGCATGAACAATCGCCTTATGGCGCCGGAAAAGCTCAATGCCTTCAAATTTCACTTCATCGCGGGCTGGGGAGGCTATCCGCTTGTGGGAACTGCCCGGCAGATCGCGGAGGAACTTGCGAAACTGTCGCGTGTGGGATTCGACGGCACGTTGCTCAACTGGCCTCGCTACGAGGAAGGTCTCGGTCGCTTCGTCAGCGAGGTTCTGCCGCTGACTGTGCAAATGGGATTGCGGCACGAAGGACTAGCGCGCTGAACACGCACACGATATCCTTGTGCTGCCGTTTACGATTTCGCTCTAAAAGAAAGAGCAAAATAGGGAGGTGGAGATGGCTCGGAATAGCAAATGTTACTGGTCGGCTGCAATGCTGGCATTTCTGGCGGCGTGTTGCCCTGGGTCGGTTTTTGCGCAGGAGTTCCCCAACCGCTCGATCAAGGTGATCATCCCGTTCCCGGCCGGTGGCCCGGTGGATACGCTTGCGCGTGTGATCGGCGAGGGTTTTCGCGCACGCACTGGGCAAAACTTTGTTGTTGAATCCCGGCCCGGCGCAAACACGAGCATCGGGGCGATGGCATGCAAGAATGCTGAGCCGGATGGCTATACTATCTGCCTGCTCGCGTCAGCGACTGTTTCAATCAATCCGCATCTCTACCCCGACCTGCGTTACTCGCGCGCCGATCTTGCACCGGTTACAAATGTATCAATTTCCAAGGTCTTGCTGATGGTGAACAAGGATGTGCCAGTCAAGACTTTTGCCGAATTGGTTGCGTGGTCGAAGCAGAATCCAGACAAATCGAATTACGCCTCATTCGGGGTTGGCGGCGAAATTCATCTGGCAGGAGAATGGCTGAAAAAATTGACCGGAGCGCAGATGACACACGTGCCGTTTGCAGGCTTCGCTCCTGCGATTACCGCATTCGATCGCGGCGACATTCAGGTGTTGCTTCCCTTCGCCATTCCGCCCGTGATGGAGCGAATCCGCACAGGCGCTGCCAAGCCGCTGCTGGTCATCGGTGATTCTAAATACGATCCGCTGCCAGACCTACCCACGGTGGTGGAGGCCGGCTTGCCGCCGATCGGTTTCGAGACATGGTTTGGCATGTTCGCACCGGCGGGTACGCCGTCGCCCATGATCGAGAAACTAAGCGCGGAAATCCGCGCGGTGATCACTGACAAGGTCTTTGCCGAAAAATACCTGACATCGGCCGGCATGGCACCTGCGCCAATGACACCCGCCGCATTCGGAGCATTCCTCGAAAGCGATTCCCGCAAGGCGCTGGAGTTGATCAAGGTATCGGGCGTTACCCTCGAAAAGTGAAGCGACGGGCAGCGTTAATCCCGTATCAAGTCTTATTATGGTTGCAGATCTAGCCATCTGGAACTGAAGTTCATTTCATTATAGTGTAGCGCTTCCTTGGTAGTGGGAGCGAGTTTATGGCTGTCCAAAAAGGACGTCCGATCTTCCTTTGACCTTGATTTCGGATGAGCGGGAGGATCTTGAATGACAGGTCCGTCGCCGTTATGCATCGCGCTCTTTGTCAGAGCGCTGCTGGGTTATACTCAGCTGCGCGGACGGTGTGCCCAGCAAATCCGTTGCAGGATAACTGGGAGTTCATGAGCACACGGTCGGCAAGTGGCGTCGACGCTGTATGAAGGACCGTATTGATGGCCTGTTGGACGAAGCCCGTCCCGGCAGGCTGCGAAGGACCAATGATGAACAAGTTGCCGCGGTGGTCGAGCGCACGCTTCGCTCTACCCTAAATGATACAACGCACTGGTCGATCCGCTCGATGGCGGCGCAGACCGCCTGTTAACACACGACGATTCGGCGAATATGGACAGCTTTTGGTATGCAGCTTCGCCGCTCGGAGACCATCAAGCTTTCCAGTTACCCTTTGTTCGTCGACAAAGAACGCGACATCGTCGGTCTTTATCTGTCACCGCCGAACCGAGCGCTGGTTCTGAGCGTTGATAAAAAAGTCAGATACAAGCCCTTGCTCGCGAACAGCCCGTACTGCCAATGATGCCCGGCATTCCTGAATGCCGCACTCATTCTTATGTACGTCACGGCACAACATCGCTGTTCGCAGCGCTCGACATCGCTTCCGGATTTGTAATCGGAAAATGTTACAATCGACATCGAGCCGTCGAATTTCTCGATTTTCTAAAGCAGATCGAAATTCAAGCCTCTGGCGGCACCCAGAAGGCGCTTTCCGATGGGCTGGGCGTCGACCGCGCCTACGTCAGCGCGCTGGAACGCGGGCTCCGGAATCCGGCCGTGGTGACCTTATATAGGATAGCCGAGGTGCTGGGCGTGCCCTTCGCCCGTCTGTTCGAAACGCCGGAAGGTGGCGAGCCTCCCACGAAAGCCCCGAAAGAGCGTCAGCTTAAGCAAGGGGGTAACCAGCGGGGTAACGCTTAGGAAGCGCGGTTCGCTGATTTTTGTCCCCGAAAGGGCAGTTTGAAGGGTGTGGGGAGCGGCTTTCGGTTCGCGAATCGCGATTTTTCGGGCTGGATGGTGCTGCGAGAGAGGATTGAACTCTGCAAAAAAACCATATTATCGTTATTTATCATATATTTATATACATTAGCTCAAGCTGGTTTTGTAACATTGGAACGTACGACGATTTGTACATGAATGCTTTGAGATTTGAGAAATGGCAAGGCCGCGATATAACCTTGCTACCACAGCGGAGATGAAAAATTCTGTGAAGTGTCTCGCCCTAACTTTGATGCATTTAATGCAGTAAGGAAACTGGCAGACAGAAGATGGTCAGATTCGCTCCCGCGCCCAGGAGCAGATCAACAGCCAAATGCATCAGCAGAAGCGCCGGTATGGCGATGAAATAGCCAAGAGGTACCTGCTCCCTAAAGATGTCAGAAACATCATGGCCCATGCAGGCGAAGCGGAAAGGCAGGACACACGCGATATGCTGTCAAATCCCGACAAATTGGAAATTTTGATCAAAGCCGTATTACAAGATGTAACTGTGGTCGTAGATGTCTAGCCAGTCAACGTGGCATAGAATATTGCGTTACAACTCCGATCATGTGTTTTGGACAGCCCAGTGCAGGAATTTCTGATGAAACGCGGAAATGACTACTATATGGCGCGGTTGATAATAGAGGATCCCGGTATTTATGCAGACTATGTCGCCGGGAAATTTCCAAGCAAGCGCGCCGCCTTCATTGCAGCTGGCCTTATAAAGGTGCGCTCCAGAGTCCACGCGATCGTGCAGGCCATTAAAAATGCTTCATTGGCAGAGATAAAAGAGGCTATTCTAATTATTAAAGCGAGAAGGGCTGTTCCGTCGTTACCAGCGATGATTCCGGTGCCTGTTTCGATAGTTGACAAAGATCTGCGCCTGACACCGAACGCTAAATCGGAAATTGAGAGGATATATCTTCTTAGGAAATTGAAACCTGGCCAGGCCATGACCGAAATGGGTCTAAATCCCCTGAATGTCAGTATAGGGAATGCCCGTATTGGCGGCAGGATTAAAAATATCAATACAGTCAAAAAACTCGCAGACTGGCTAGAATTGAACAAATTGTGATAGCTGCCAGCAATGCGGATATGATGATAGCTCAGATCACGCGCAAATTCCCTATACCCAGGAAAGGATTGACGCCCGCCAAATTGGAACGCCCTCTATATCCCCCACGAACTTGGCAGAATCTACCTAGGACTTCGTGTTTGTAAAAACCATCCGATCCTACTTTAGATCTAGCCTTTCCTAGGCGGAAAAACGTCGGTACGTTGCTTGGAAGTGAAAATCGCCAATTGGTCGCTTATTGCAGCGCATCACCTTCTAGCTATGGTCAGGAA
>CAMDKB010000369.1 GCA_945901195.1 Rhizobium sp. Q54 | reverse complement strand
GCAAGGATGCCGTCAAAACAATTTTGATATCGAGACCAGACCAAAACCCCGGATTTGTGCGTCAGGTGAATGTGTTACCGTTAGCCCAAACCCAAACGTTGGGACACCAGTGACCTCTGACAAAATCGAAATCGGCGTCGCCGCTGAAGGCGATTGCCATATCCTGATGCATTTTGTCATTGATGGCTTTGTAAGCTGCCGTTGAGGCGCTGGTCACGTTAGCAGGTTTTGCGCTGCTCGTTGGGTGATGGCCGTCGTGCTTGGCAGCGGGCGCAGCCGTGCCCGGGACTATCGTCTCGGCCTTTGGGGCGGCGGGAGAAGCAGGCGCAGCTGAATGACCTCTGTGTTGGGCAAATGCCGCTCCTGAAACAGTGAAAAACAAGCTGACTGCTGACGCGAAGGTCAGACGGGCAAATGACGATTGTTGCATAATCTTCTCCACGTAAGGACTTCAGATCACACCTGACACGATGAACAAAAGACTCAATAGTCAGGCGATAGCATGAGATAAGTTTGATCCAGACACTGCCAAAGTTGATTCAACTAATGTGATCACGCCACAAGAGCTTTCTTACATTATACGCAGCGCGCGCTACAAGGCCGTCGTTGCATTTCCCTTCATCAAGACAGGGCCGGTCGGCCGGCCGGTTGGTGAACCGCCCACTGGTTCCAGCGTAATCTCAAACAATTGTGTGGCTGTTGTTCGCGGAAGCGCTTTCAGCTCAAGATCAAGCCGACGCGCTGATTGAGCCAGCCCGACAGAGACTGGTCCGCGTACCCGGTCCCACAACGTCCAGATTTGCAAGGTTCGTCCATCGGGCACGGGAATGTCGCTCAAGGGAACCAGTTCCGCACGGCCATCTGCCATGACATTCACGATAGCGCCGGGCTGATTGTTTTCCGTCATCAGCACCGCGACAAGCACAGGTTGCCGGCCGATCTCGCGCACAGAAAGTCCCAGCCCTGTGGCGAGTACAAGCGCAGCCAAGGCAGCGACTAGACCGGCTGGACGCCAGAAGCCCAGACTGTCCCACAAGTCTTTCAATCGCAAAGTCTGCGAACGTGAAGCGGCGGGCGTGCGCGCACTCTGTGGCTTTGCCGCAACAGGCAATGCGCTTGCTATGCGGTTCCAGAGTGCTTCGCCCGGCGGCTGCCGTGTCGCGGTTCCATCAATCTCGCTCAAACGCTCCCGCCAGCGCGCATACAACTCGATATACTCCTCGTCGCTTGCAAGCAGCTGTTCCGCTTGGTCTGCCTCTTCACCTGTAATGAGCCCCATCGCATGTTCGGCGGCCAGCATGTCCTTGTCGTCTCTTGTCAGGCTCATGCCAGGCACTCCCGCAGCGATAACAGCGAGCGCCGTATCCATGATTTGACTGTACCAAGCGGCATGCCGATCTTTCCGGCTATTTCGCCATGCGTGAGCCCGTCTGTATAGGCCAGCAACAAGATCTTGCGTCTGACAGGCGCGAGCGTCTCAAGACAACGTTTGAGCGCGCGGGTGTCTGACATGCGCAACATCGCATCCTCAGGGTTTTCACTATCGTCGGTCAGACCCATCGGCTCAAAATCATCGACGAGGTCTGTGCGAGCTTCACCACGCACGATGTTGAGGGCGCGATTACGCACGATGGTGTACATCCATGCGCGAGGCGAACCGCGCGACACGTCAAAGCTGCCCGCTTTTTGGAAAATTTGCAAAAAGGCGTCGTGGACGCATTCTTCGGCCATATCCCTGCGACGCAAGACACGCATGGCGATCCCGACCATGGTCGGCGCTTCAGAATCGTAAATGAGGCGCAACGCCTGCTGCTCGCCCTGTGCGCAGCGTGCCAGGGAACCGGCGAGCAACCCGTCTTGCGAATTATCTTTGTCTTGCTGTTCCATGAAGCTTTCCCGGAATATCTCTTATCATACGCCTGACGATTGAACTTGGATGCAAAATTTAGCTTGGCCGCCCACCAGCATCACGAAATCGTGAGTGCTGCATCTGCTGGTCAAATCCGGGGGTAGGCACCTTGTCAGCAGGCAATGCCTGCGGCCTGAACAAGGGAGACTTCAATGAAAGCCGTACTTTTCGCCTCCACCCTGCTCGCCACCGCGTTTGCGGGTGCAGCTCACGCGCAGACTGTTGCCGCTCTCGTCGGTGGCGATACCCTGGTACATGTCGATGCCAAGGCAAAGAAAGTCACAAAAACCGTCAAGATCACCGGCGCCGGCCCGATTGTCGGCATTGATGTTCGGCCCGCTGATGGCATGCTGTACGGCCTGGCCTCTGACGGCACCGTTGTCACCATCGACCCGGCCTCCGGCAAGGCAACCATGAAATCCAAACTCGAAACGATGCTGCCAGCAGGCACAATGGCGACTGTCGATTTCAACCCTGTCGCCGACCGGCTTCGTGTGATTGGCAGCAACGGCATGAATCTTCGCGCCAATGTCGATGATGGCAAGGTCACGAAAGATGGCGATTTGAAATTTGCCGATACCGACATGCACAAGGGCGAGAAGCCCAATGTCATCGCGGGCGCCTATACCAATTCCGTCAAGGGAACAAAGTCGACCACGCTATTCGACATCGACGGAACGATTGGTGGGTTGTTGAAGCAGGCGCCGCCAAATGATGGCGTCCTCGGCGCAGTCGGTAAACTCGGTGTCACGGCGAGCTCATGGTCCTTCGATATCATGTCGTCTGCCGAAGGCACCAACTCCGCATGGCTGATGGGCGACGACACGCTCTACAGCGTCGATCTGGACACCGGCAAGGCAACGTCCGCCGGGAAGATTGAAGGTGTGAAGGGCAAGATCACCGACATCGCGATCCTGCAATAATAACAACCATTTTGCGCACCGGGACAACCAACCCGGTGCGTGGAAGTTGGAAACCGGAGGGCGTCCTCCATGTCTCCGGTTTCCAGTCCTTTTTGCGCCATCAGGATGTTGGCAAGAACGTGAACCGTGGTTTCGTATGCAAACGCATAAAGCAAAAAGTTCTAAACGACGAAAACGTCAGCTCCATCAGCCTGAAGTGTTTTGCCCGCCGCTTTGAAGTCTTCCACCCGATCTATTCTCAACATGGCCAGACCTAGCTCGCCTGCGGATGATCCCATTTCGCCGATAGCTATCTCGCCAGCCGTAATCGCGCTTCCCTTTGCAGGAGCCCGGCCACTGAATGCTACTTTCATGATCCTTTTCCGTGCAGCGCCGCGATGATGAACCCGAGAGATGACTTCCTGGCCGATATAACAGCCTTTCTTGAAGTCGACGCCGTTCAGAATGTCCATATTGGCATCGTGCGGAAAAGAATCGTTGTAGGTAAAGTCCAGACCGCCCTGCGGGACGCCGCAAGCAATCCGGTGGACCTGGTAGGCATCTTCCTGCCCGCCTTCGATTCCCATCAGATCGAACTCCTGGGCTTCGCCAATCATCCGCCAGCCCAGTGCACTGTGGCGTGGATCCTGATAGACGATAGCCCTGCTGACCGGCGGTGGTGCGTCACCCCAGGCAGCTGCCACCATCAAGCTGGAACTGGCATCGATGAGCGCTATATCGGCGCGCAATTTATACATGGCGAGACGCTTGAGCAGGGATGCAGATTGATCCGCAGCGCAGTCAATCAGAAACGCATCGCCATCGTTTACAACAAAAAAGTCAAACAAGATCTTTCCCTGCGGCGAGAGCAGCGCCGCAAACCTGCCGTCCCCGCTTTTGAGGTTCTCAATGTCATTGGTCACGAGGCTTTGAAGCCAGTTGCATGCGTCACCACCGCTCAGGCGCAGTACCGAACGGGATGGGAGCAAGGCGTTGTGCAAGTTCATAGCAGAATCCAGACGATGGTTCTTGCTATATAGAACCTTACCCGCCGCAATCAAAATGCGGTGGCAGATTGCTCCTTCACCGCATCTTGAATCTTCGCAGCTAGATCAACCGCGCAGAAGAGTATAGCCGCGCCGTGACAGGCAATTGTTGACCACCAAGGCATAATCGTCCGTTGCGGCCGCATTGCGCTCGGCTCCGCCAGCGGCGATGTTGCCGCCAAGGTCTTGCGCAGCCCCGCCAGCGCGCGAAGCATTCACGGCCTGACCAAAGCCGCGTACAGGTATAAAGCCTGACAAGGCTCCCGCGACCGCAATTGCAGTGCCCGCCTGTTGTTGCGCCATGGCATCACGCGCGGCGCGTTCCTGAGGTTCCGCGCGCAGGCGGCATTCCGCATGGTCCCTGTCAAACCTGGCTTGCGATCTGTTATGCAAATCGACCAGCGGTGTGTAGATGGGCGGTTGGCACTGCATGTCATCCTGCGCGACAACAGCTGCGGGTGCCGGGCCGGCTGCGGGCACAACAGCTACACGGGCCGGGGCAGGGCGGCCTTGCGCTATGGGTTCTGCAGCCGCCAACGGCACGGCAGCCGAAGCGCTGAGATCGGCTGAGGGTGCAGTTTGATTGCAGGCAGCAAGGCCAAGGCTCAGACCAAACCCAACGAAAATAAACGATACGCGCTTCATTGTGCACTCCCGACGTTTCAAATTGGAACCAGTGCGGTCCCGCAATGTTTACTATTTATTTATCGTACTGCCGAGCTTGGGAATGCAAGAAAAAATAGCTTTTTTTAGTAACTGCCCAGGTTCCTGGGCGATGTTAAGCGGGGCGCAGCCTTTTTGCGAGGTCCGGCGGGTCCCGGCTCAGGGCTTCGATGATGTTCCAGCCCTGCTTTTTTGCGGTTGAGAGGAA
>CAMDKB010000368.1 GCA_945901195.1 Rhizobium sp. Q54 | reverse complement strand
AGACAATTTCAAAGGCTTCAGGCCGCAAGGTGAAAGGCTGGCTGTCGTCAGGCCTGAACGAAACGTGGAATTCGCTCGATCACTTCGCCGACAATGGCCTCGATTATGTTGCCGACTGGGCGAACGACGATCAGCCCTATGTAATGACGCTCGATGATGGGCGCACCCTCATGTCCGTGCCCTATACGTTCGAATTGAATGACAAGCCGGCCTTCGAGACGCGGCATTTCTCGGCTGAGCAATTCGACAATATGATCCGCCGCCAGTTCGACGTGCTCTGGCGCGAGGGTGAAACGCAGGCGCGTGTGATGGCGATTGCGTTGCATCCTTATATCACCGGCTTTCCCCATCGCATTGGTGCTCTCGATTCTGCTCTGAACTATATCTGCGGGCACGAAGGTGTCTGGCTTGCGACCGGCGGGGAAATTGCCGAAGCGGGCCGCAAGGTGCTGCAGGCGTGAAATTGCAGCGAGGGCCAGCCATGATGATGAGGCATCTGCTTTTGACAGCCGGCGCCGTCATCATCTGCGCATTCTCAGCGCAGGCGCAAAATCCTGAACAATTCTACACGGGAAAGCAGATCAAGTTCATCATCCGCTCTCACCCGGGCGGCGGCTATGATCAATATGCCCGGTTTCTTGGTCGCCATATGGGCCGGCACATACCCGGCAAGCCGTCGATTGTCCCCGTCAACATGCCTGGTGGTGGCGGCATCGTCTCGGCAAATTATGTTGCCCATGTTGCGCCCAAGGATGGGACGATTCTGACGATGGTCAGTCAGGGCCTGCCGGTCGATCAGGCGCTCGGTTTGAACAAGACGCTCAAGGTGGACGTTCGCGCGTTCAAATGGATCGGCAATATCTCCTATTCAAATCAATTGCTGGTGGCCTGGCACACGGCTAAAATCAGGACGCTTGAACAGGCGATGCAGCAGGAGCTGACCATCGGTGCAACGGGCGCAGGTTCGATATCGACACAATTGCGAGCGCTTTATAACCACGTCCTGAAAACGCGGTTCAAGATTGTCTATGGCTATCCTGACGGCGGCGACGTCAATATAGCCATGGAGCGAGGCGAACTTGAAGGCCGCAGCACCAATACATGGGCGAGCTATAAATCTGTTACGCCCCACTACATTGCTAATAAATGGATATTTCCGATCCTTCAGATTGGTCTACGGAAAGAGCCGGGATTGCCCGATGTTCCGCTGCTGCGCGACCAGCCCATGAGCGACGAAGATCGTGCAATTGTCGAGTTCATGTCGAAAGCCGTTTCGGTCGGCAGGCCCGTGGCGACGACGCCTGATACACAGGCCGACAGGGTCGACACCTTGCGCCGCGCCTTCGATGCAACATTAAAGGACGCAGCTTTTATTGCCGAAGCCGAAAAGCAGCGTGCCGAAATCGAACCCATGTCCGGCGTAGAACTGACCAAGATCATCAATGACCTCATTGCCACGCCGCCCGATGTGCTGGCCCGCGTGAAAATTGCCCTGGAGCCAAAGAAAGACGATGCGAAAAAGACAAGCGCCGAAGGCAAGGGCGGCAAGGACAGTGAATAGCGCGCGGGCAAAAGATTTTATGGGCTACAGGACAAAAGCATGACAGTGAAACTGCGTAACGCCATTCTGATCGCTACGATCCTGAGCGCGCCTTCTGCTTTGGCGGATTCAATTTCCGATTTTTATAAGGGAAAGACCATACGTTTCATCATCCGCACACCACCGGGCGGGGATTATGATTCCTATTCACGCCTGTTTGCGCGGCATATGGGACGGAATGTGCCGGGACAACCGCAGATGACGCCGCAGAACATGATTGGCGGCGGCGGCATTGTCGCAGCCAATTTCATGGGCAATGTTGGCCCGAAAGACGGCACGATCATTTCCATCATCTCGCAGGGATTGCCTGTTGATCAGGCACTGGGTCTCAACCCCAGCCTGAAAGTCGATTTGCGCCAGTTCAACTGGATCGGCAACATCGTCGATGCCAACCAATTGCTGGTGACATGGCATACCTCGCCCACAAAGACGCTGGAACAAGCCAAGTCCCGCGTGACGCCAATCGGCTCCACCGGCGCAGGCTCTATATCGGTGCAATTGCCGGCGTTTTATAACAACGTTCTGGGTACGAAATTCCGCATCATTCTTGGCTATGCTGGCGGGCAGGCTGTCGATCTGGCGATGGAGACGGGCGAAGTTGAGGGACGCGGCACCAATCCGCTGTCGGGATACAAGACATCCAAGCCTCATTACCTCAGGGACAAACTCATTATCCCGCTCATTCAGGTTGGCCTGAAGAAAGAGCCGGAATTGCCCGATGTGCCGCTCCTTCTCGATCAGGCCGTCACGGAAGAAGACAAGGCGCTCGTTGAATTCATGTCTCTGGCGGTCGCCGTGGGCCGCCCGCTCGCAACCAGTCCCGGCGTACCGCCAGAGCGCGTGGCAGCGCTGCGCAAGGCGTTTCAGGACACTTTGAACGACCCGGAATTTGTTGCCGAAGCCGCAAAGACGAATTCTGAGATACGACCCGTATCAGGCCAGGAGCTTGGCGCTCAGATTTCCCGCCTCATCGGCGCGCCTCAATCTGTGAAAGACAGAATGAAAATTGTTCTGGAACCCAAGAGTGCCGATCTGCAGGATATAGCTCCTGAGAAAAAGTGAGCGGGCTGGCACACAATACCAAGGGCGGTTTTGATTGACCCATAGGTCAATCAAAACACTCGGCGCTTCAGCCAGTCCCAAGTAAAATACGCTTTCGCGCTTACTCCAAGCAACGAGTCGAACCCAATTGCCTTTGGTTAAGCGCCGGGTCGTTTTGCGCAATTCAGGGTGAGATTTCTTCCAGCACGCGTTCTTTGGTTTCCATCGCAAAGAGCGCCGTGATGACGATGCCTATTGTCGCCACGACCGCAAACATCAGCCAGACAGAAGGCAGGCCATACCCGCCTGCAATCAGCCAGCCGACCATCGCAGGGGCGATAGCCGACGCAAGCCGCAGCCATGCTGTCGCCGTGGACACCCCGATGGCGCGCACACGCGTGGGATAAAGTTCGGGTGTGTAGACATAGAGCGCCAGCGAGTTTGTTGAGACGAACAGCGCCGTCAACGCGCCCATGACCAGCACATGTTCTGCCGTCGGCGTACCGGTGAACCACATGAGCGAAAAGCCGACGACACCACCGCCGAAGGCCAGCATCACCCAGTTCCTGCGACCGATCTTGTCGATCACGAGCGCACATGTAAGCGAGCCGAAAAAGCTGACGCATTGCGCAATCAGCGCGTAGTTGAGCGCTGTGGTCAGCGGCGTTTTCATGATCGACATGTACATGGTCGGCAGCCACGTGGAGAGGCCATAACCAATGAAATAGGCGCAGAACCACAGCGCCCAGATCATAAGCGTGCGGCCAAGATAGATGCCTGCAAACAGATCGCGCCAGGAGGCAGGCTTGACCAGGGGCGAGGGTGCAGCCGATGGCGGCGGAAGCGGCTGCCCATAGGCTTGCTCCACACCTGCCTCTATTCTTTTCAATGCAACTTCGGCCTCATCCATCCGCCCGCGTGAGGCGAGCCAGCGCGGCGATTCAGGCAGCACGAAGCGCAGAACAAGTGCAATGATCGCAGGCAACGCGCCCAGATAGAACATCGATTGCCAGCCCCACGTGGGCACCATGAGCCGGCCCGCAAAGGCTGCCGCGACCAGGCCTACCGGGAAGATGAGTTCGTAGAGCAGCAAGAAGCGTCCGCGGCCCTTGGCGCCGGTCATCTCGATGATGAAGGTCGCTGCGACAGGGACTTCTCCGCCAAGGCCAATGCCCTGAATGAAACGGAAGATGAAGAAGGATTGATAATCCCAGGCAAAGGCGCAGGCGATACTCATCACGGCGAAGAGGGCGATTGAGCCGATCATCGCTGGCATGCGGCCATAGCGTTCCGCCACCCACCCAAAAGCCAGGGCGCCTATGATTTGTCCGACATAGCTTGAAGAGATGAGGAAGCCGATATCCTGTGGTCCCATTTTGAAAAGCGGGATCAGCGCAGGCAGTACATAGGCGATGGTCAGCGCATCAAACGCGTCGAAGAATGTGGCAATGCCGACAATCACGCGCGCCTTCACCTGCCAGGAAGTGATAGGCAGGCGTTCAAGACGTTCGACGACCCTGATATCCTTTGCTGCCGTTTGTGTTGCGCTCATGCTGTCGCTCCCCCTTTGCCATCAGCCTTATTGTGGCGGTATGGCATCTGATCGTACACCGGCACAGGTGAGCGCGCAATGCGGCGCCTGCCTATTCCTCGATAATGGCGACGGCCCGCGTCCAGCCTGCCGAAGCCTTTGCGATCTTCACCGGAAAACAGGAAACCATGAAGCCGGTAGAAGGCAGCTTTTCGAGATTGTGCAATTTCTCGATATGACAATAGCCGATCTTGCGTCCGGCCTTGTGGCCTTCCCAGATTATTTTGGGATCTTTCGTCTGCGCATATTTCTTGGCCGTGTAAATAAAGGGCGCGTCCCAACTCCAGCCGTCGATGCCGGTCAGGCGCACACCGCGTTCGAGCAGGTACATGGTGGCTTCATCGCCCATGCCGCAACCTGAGGCGACATAATCCGCCTGGCCATATTTTGCGCCTGCCGATGTGTTCACCACGACGATATCAAGTGGCTCAAGCTTATGGTTGATGCGCGCGAGTTCAGTCTCCACGTCCTTGGCCGTTGCGACATAACCGTCCGCAAAAT
>CAMDKB010000367.1 GCA_945901195.1 Rhizobium sp. Q54 | reverse complement strand
TGGTGGATAACAGGCCGAACGATTTTTATGTCGGCCTCAGCGTCAGCCCGGCTGCGACGCGGTCAGGCACCATCCCCGGCGCAAAGAATGTGCAGGAGAGTTTCATCACGAAGAACGGTGGCGGTTCGTTCCGCTCGGCTTCGCAGTTGAAGGCGATTTATCAATCTGTCGGCGTACCCACCGAGGGTGAGCAGATCAGTTTCTGTAACACCGGCCATTGGGCGTCGCTGGGATGGTTTGCATCGCACGAGCTGATGGGCAACACCAAAGCGAAAATGTACGACGGCTCAATGTCCGAATGGTCGCGCGGCAAGGATTTGCCTGTCGAGCAAAAGGTGAAGATGGACTAGCTTTTATGTGGCAGCGCTTCTGGCGCTGCCACCCTTGCGCCACGAAATCGGGTAAGATGGACCGCGAGGGGTGATTTGCCCGCGGAGTGCAACGCAAATTGAAGTTCTTCCGGGAAATACTCACCGTATTGGCAGGCCTGCTTGTCGTGGCCCTGACGGCTGCGCTGGCAGGCCCCTATTTTGTTGATTGGCCGAAACATCGAAATTTCATTGAAGAAACGTTGTCCCATGCGCTTGATATGCAGATCAAAATCGCGGGAAATATAGACGTCAAACTTTTGCCCATTCCCCGGCTTGTTCTCGAAAAAGTAGTCGCTACGTCTGCTGGCAGCCCGTCAGTCCATGCCCAAAGCGTGCGCCTGGAACTCGCGCCGATGGCGTTATTGCGCGGCGATCTGCGTTTTACGGATGTGCAGATTGATCAGCCAATCGTTCAACTGATGAGCTCGAAAGATGGCGGGCTGGCCTTTGCCTTGGCTTCGAAACTGGGCGCAGATCATATTGCGTTCGAACATATTGTTATTAGCGGCGGGCGGTTGCGGGTCGTCGATCAAAGCAGAGAAAGCGTTCTGGAATTAAATGGCGTGAACCTTGAGGGGGCTGCGCCTTCGCTCGCCGGCCCATGGCGTGGTTCGGGCTCGTTTGATTTGCCTGGCGCTCCTGCACGTTTTTATTTCAACACCGGCGTCGCCGATGAAAACAAGTTGCGGTTGAAATTTGTTGTTGAAGCGGCCGGCGAAAGGCCTCGTGGTGAATTCGATGGCGCGCTGTCGGCGGTCTTGCGAGGCGGTAGCGGGGTTCAACTGAGCCTAGAAGGGCACGCAAAGCTGAGCGGCGTCCTGAGTGCGCCAAATTTAAACGCACCGTGGGAGGCCACTGGCCCGTTGCGCGCGGATGCTGGCGGTGTTGAGCTTTCACCGTTGGAATTGCGGGCAGGAGGTGAGGACCGCACGATTGCTGCCACAGGCTTTGCCCGCTGGGGACGTGGCGATAAAATTGCGTCTGTTTTTCTCGAAGCCGCGCGCATTGATGTGGATTATCTGTCAGGCGGCAACCAGCAATCGGGCGGGCTCGAAGCTGCCGGAAGTATGCTGTCCGGCCTGTTCAATCGCACGCGAGAATTTCCGCCCGTCAAGATGTCGTTCAAGACACCCGCCCTGACAATCGGAGCGCAGACGCTGGGCGACGTTTTTGCAGAGCTCACACCCCAAGAGGAACGTCTGGTCGGGCTCATCATTCGTAGCGGCTTGCCGGGGCGTGGTCATATTGATGTCGATGGTGTTTTGGAGCGCGGCGCGGCGGCGCGTTTCAAGGGGAGGACACAATTGGAAGCGCGGGATTTGGGCCGCGTCTCGCAGTGGATCGGCAGTGCTTTTCCTGTTCTGGCGGCGCAGATCGAGACCCTGCCTTTTGCGCAATTCGCGCTCTCCAGTGACAGTGAAATATCTGCGGCAGGCTTTTTTGCGCGAGATGCGGAGATTGTTGCTGACAGGTCGAAATTTCGCGGGCTGATCAATTATACGCGCCCGATTGGCGATGAGCGCACGCGCATCGTGCTTGATCTTGTTTCTCCCGCGCTCGATCTCGACACATTGCCAGACCTTACGCCTCTGGTGCGGGCGTCTTCGGGGGCAGACCTTTCAGTTGCGCTGGACGCCAAGGCAGTGCGTCTTGCGCGGGCGGGACAGGGGATGATCGACGCGGGGCGCATATTCGCCAAAGTCAGGCGCGACCGCGAAGCATTGGTGATCGAACAATTCGAGATTGCCAATCTGGGCGGCGCAAGTTTTTCGGCGCGTGGTGAATTGGGTCCTGCCAACGGCACATTCGACATCAAGCTGGATGCCAGCAGGCTGGTCGAGCTTGCCCAGCTCTTGCAAAGAGTTGCACCTGGCGTCTGGAGCGATGCGCTCGCGCGCCGGGCTGTTGCGCTATCGCCTGCGGCGCTGACGTTTTCTGCGCAGGCGGAACGAAAGGGCGAAGGATTGCAACTGGTTTCGCTTGCGGTCAATGGTTCTGCGAGGGGCACGCGCATCGACGGTATCGTGACACCCGGGCGGGAAGATAGCCGACGGCTTGGCGCGCGCTTCACACTGGTCAACCCGGGCACGCCGATGTTGCTGCGGCAATTGGGAGCGGAGACCTCTCCACTCGAACGGTTGCCGGAAGGGCGTATCGAGGCGCAGGCCAACGGCAGTTTCGAGGCAGGGTTCGATACACAGATAAACGCCAGCCTTGCGGGGACTGCTCTTTCCTATCGCGGTCAAATCACGGGTCTGTTTCCAGCGCCGCAATTGCAAGGCGAAGGCAGACTGGAAA
Source organism: Rhizobium sp. Q54 (assembly GCA_945901195.1). GTDB lineage: Bacteria > Pseudomonadota > Alphaproteobacteria > Rhizobiales > Beijerinckiaceae > Terripilifer. The sequence continues at coordinate 2,071 of CAMDKB010000367.1, read as the reverse complement.
GCCCTGATGTTTCGCAGCTCTTGCAGGTTTTGGGAATGTCCTTGCCCGGGACGAATGTGCGCGCGCCTGTATCGATCACGAGCACGATAGTTGGTGAAAATGGTGTGCTGTCCTTTGCAAAGATTGAAGGGCAAGCGCTGGGCAGCAAGGTTGCGGGTGCGCTTTCGTTGAATGGTGCGGGCGCACTGACGGGACGTGTTCAGGCCGATCGCCTGTCGCTGGAAGGTCTGGCCTCGATCGTGCTCGGACCCATGCCGCCATTAAAGCCCGGCGCAATATGGCCTGACTTCAAGTTTGCATCTGCGATGCTGGAGCCGCCGAAATCCGAAATCCGGATCGAGGCTGCGCGGCTGTTGCTGCCGGGTGGTTCGCAGGGCGAAGACGCGCGCTTTCGGCTCGATCTCTTGCCGGGACTTGTGGGCTTGAGCGATATTACGATGGGGCTTGCAGGGGGCAAGATGTCCGGCCGGTTCGGGATCAGACGTGATGGAGCCAATGCGTCCATATCCGGAGACCTTGCGTTTGAAGGGCCTGTTGCCAGCGCCAATGAAGCCTCGGCTCATGTGAAGGGCTCTGTGGAATTTGCGGGAGCGGGTTCAAGTTATGCCTCCATCGTATCCAGCCTTGCTGGCAAGGGGCAGGCGCAGATGCTTGATTTCACGATCACGTCTGCGGATCCGGGCGCATTGGCGCGCGTTGTCGAGAGCTCGCAGGAATTGCTGCAAGTCTCAGAAGCCAATGTGAATGCTGCGATGTCGCGCGAACTCGCGTTGAAGGAGGCGCGCTTCAGCGGCGGTGTATTCAATCTCGCACTGGCTGGCGGGCGCATTACGGTTTCACCGGCGGCGGGGGAGGGATCGGCCCTATCAGGTTTGATTGATCTGAGATCCCTCACGCTGGACGCGGCGTTGAAACTTTCCGCACCCGTACCCGAAGACTGGACAGCGCCTCAACCGGAAGCCGAAATCCATTGGCGCGGGCCTGTGCAGACACCCAAACGCGCCTTCAATATTGCCGGGCTGGTGAACGGCCTTGGCGCGCGCGCAATTGAGCGCGAAAGAGCCCGCATAGAAATGCTGGAATATGATGCGCGCGAGCGGGCCGCATTCAACAGGCAGAACCGAGCTCGCGAATTTCTACAACAGCGCGAAACGGAAATTGCGGCGTATCATGTCGAGCAGGAGCGCCGCGCTGTGGAAGAAAAGCGCAGGGCAGAAGAAGAAGTGCGGCGCAAGGCGCTTGAAGAGCAGCGGGCGGCGGCGCGCCGTGCAAGCGCCGAACTGGAGCGCGAACGGCGTGAGCGGGAGAAGCTGCAACGACCATTGCCAATCCCTGCGCCAGCTACTGGTGCGCCGTTGCAACTGATGCCGCCCGGTTCAGCGCAAGCACGATGAGCCAGGTCTCATCGTGGTCGGCATTGTGCCGCGCTTTACGACTGCGGTGTGACTTCGCCTTGCTGCGCGCGTTTCAATACATGGACGCGAATGGCGGATGACAGATTGGCTTGGCCCCGGGTCGAGTCGATGTGCGCCACGACTTCAGCGATCGAAATATCCTGTGCTGCAGCGATTTCGCGCAGCGCCGTCCAGAATGCTGTTTCCAGCGAAATGGAGGTCCTGTGCCCTGCGATCGAGAGTGAGTGTTTGATGACCCTGCCAGAGTGTTCGTCGCTATCCTCGACAGACATGGCTCAAGAATCGTCCGGCTGATTTGATGGAGTTTCGATCTTGTGGCCTTCGAGCTGGCGGCTGGATTGTTCTTCCCGCGCCATCTTCAATTTGCGTTCAGCTTTGGTGGTCCCGTGCTCAGCCCTGTTGGAAGCAGCCTGTTGTGCTGCGTCATCGCGCGCCTTTTGTTTCTTGAAGCGGCGCAGGTTGACGAGTTCGCCCATGCAGGATTCTGGCTCCACCAAATCAGGGCTTTTTACGAAAGGCGTCAATCGAGACGATCTTGCCGCTTTCGCTGCCACCTGGCTTGGCTGCTGGTTCGCCGGTCGGTTTTTCACCATCATCCTGCGACACAGATTTATCCGGTTCCTTGTGAGCCCCGGCCTTTGGCGTCAGGCGGCGCG